>JANQEL010000020.1 GCA_028278345.1 Myxococcota bacterium | reverse complement strand
GAAGGTGCAACTCTGGTGGGCGCCAACTTGTTCAACGCGGAACTCAGCGGTGCCAATCTTCGCAACTCGGCACTCGACGAGACAGAGCTGACGGGCGCACAACTCGTTGGGGCGAATCTCGAATTTGCGACAATGCGAGATACCGCCATGATTGCCACAAATCTCGGAGGTGCGAACCTGCGACACGCAGTTCTCGATAGCTCTGCTCTGACGGGCGCAAACCTCGAGCAATGTAAACTCTACAAAACGTCGCTGAAGGACTCAGTTCTCTCCTATGCCAGATTGAAGCATGCAGAATCTCTTACTTGCGATCAGCTTGCGGCTGCGTACGACTGGGAGAATGCTAACCGAGATGAGAAGCTTGCGTGCGGAAAGCCAATTCCACCTCGGGAACGACATGCAACCGACGACTAGAGTTTGAATGCCAACGAGGCGAGTTCGCACGAAGCGCCATCTTCGAAGCCAAGGTCAGGTACTCCTAGGACCATAGACCGCTACTCAAGACTGGCGGTCTGGGAATGTGCCGACAACTAAAACCTCGATAGCAATCACCGAGGCATGGCAACGCGGGTACCGAACGGACTGAGATTCGGTAGGCAGGTCAGGCCCAAACAGGTCTGCGCGACCAGAGGAGAACGCAAGTGCCTGAAGCTCTCCACGACTTTCAGGTGGCCATCGAAGAGGCTCATGTCAATCTCGAGCTCTGGCTGCTCTATCAGACGCTAATCAAGGAGAGACGGCACCGGCGACTAAACCGATCCGGCAACTACGTGGCGGCAGCGATGCAGGCCCATCTAACTACTACCTTCGTCGCACTTGGCCGAGTATTCGACAATCGAAGCGACAGCATCGGACTCAACGCCCTCCGGCGAGAACTCGAAAACGAAAAACCTGGCTTCACAAGAAGTCTTACTTCAATCCGCGGACGCATTCGAGAAGCACAAGAGACATGGAGGACCAAGATTGGCGTGTTACGTCACGAGGTCTACGCACATCGAACGATTGAGCGATCTGTCCCGGAATCCTTTGAAAGAGCCGCGGTGACCATCGCCGACGTTATCAAGTTCGTTGGAGTCTGTCGGGAAATCGGCCAAGAGATCCAAATGAAGTACGATGGAATGGCCCCTGTGACCATATCTGAAGTATGCAGAGCAGAGCTCAGGACGCTGCTCGATGCCGAAGAGTAAGAAGCCAATCCGCGCCCAGGCCCGGGACGACCTCCAAACAGTTGAGCTCCTCACTGAGCCCTGTGCATCGGTCGGCGTCAACAAGACCTGGGTGACAACCAAGTCAACCGGAACTCTAAGAGGTGCTTCTCCAACAGCACCCGACCAGCTCATTGCGATTGCTGCCGACCGATTAGATTCGTCGTCGATGGATCCAGAAGATCAGATACGGACCGCAAGAGATACCTGTCCGCCGCCTCCAGCGAATTTCGATCATTCAGCGTTACTTGGACGGCCGTTGTAGGACTATCGGTTTCAATGAAGACCAACGACCTCAACTCGACCAGGCAGCCCAGCGTCCGCGAATCCCGAGGATTGCGCCACTTCGAGCGATGCTCCTCGACGAAGCTCTCGGTTAGGCCAGCAAGAGCGCGCGCCAGTCCATCTCGGGATGGAGAGACCAAGTTCTTGCCCCTCGGATTGATGACCTTCGTTGCCGACAGCGCAACAAGGCCGCGAGCTCGCTGAGGCACGTCAGCTTGTTCGTACAGAACCTCGAGTTGTCGTAGCGCACCCTTGACGTTGCTATTCACACTGCGCTCCGCCTGCGGTCGCTTGCACTCGATGAAGACCTCTCGTCCCCCAATCTGAAGGCTCAGATCGCCGTCTGAGCGAAACCGCACATCAATCCCACATCGGATCAGCATTGCTCCCAGGCTGAGCTCGAACCCGTAGTTTCGCGCGCGATTACCAGCCGACTCGACCTTCTCATCCCGATAGGCGAGAGGTCCCTTGACGAACTTTTTGAGCCTTGCGCGAACTTCGGGATTCGTAGTTCCGGCCAGAGACTGATGGATGGTGCAGAGTTCAACTGACTCCAACATCGCGTCAGTCAACCTCACAACCTCGCCGGGCTCTGACAAGAGCGCCTCCGCCCGATTGTCATCGACTGCGTCTGCCATTCGATCAATGCAGCGACGGTATTCCGCCAAACGAGAGTGCTCGAGCGCTAACCCGAACGACTCGAGCCAGGCGAGGGCGCGCTCCAAGTCGCGCGCAATGGATCGATAATTTGTACGCTGTGAAGCGGATCGAGGCTCCGTGCCGTTCTTCTTGCTGGCGACACTCGAACCTCGATCACGGTTGTTTTCTAGTTCACCCACAGGAATCGCTCCGCGATCGGCGCCTTGCTGATATCGGCACCTCAGATCTCAGATCGAAATTGTGCCATGCACTCGATGCCTGAACACCTTCGACACTGCGAGGATCGTCCCCGCCGCGATCCAAGGAAAGCGGTCTCTCGCTACGAATTTGGTGGGAGCGGATCTCATTGTTGCATGCATATCGCACAGAACATCGAGTCTAGGACGAGATATCACTACCACGTCGTTCCGGTGACCGGCGCTCTGGATGACCTGGTCATTGCCTGCGACGCCTGCGATGCGTTTGCCGGTTCCGCGGGGGGTGACTCACTTGACCGGTGGCTGGTCTGCCAGAAATGCCATGACTACTTGTCAATTCGGGAGGGCTTCGCGGGACTCAATCACATTGCCCCGATGGGGGACGAACCGTTCTCACCCTGGTATGCAAGATGTGCGCACGTGATCCCCGAAGTGCCGAAAAACGTCGCTGAACAATGGATCCACCGACATTGGGGAAACTCTCCGTTTCAAGGCCTCGACCTTCTTTCAATGCAGTTCAAGCGCGAGGTCTGGCAGCTGTCCGACATACTTGAGATCAACGTTTCCAGCCATTGGAGAAGTGGGCGAATCAACGCCGCCGAGGAAACGATCTTGGAAGACAGCTTTCTCGGAAAGTACATGACGAGGCATCGCACCTGGCCTGAACCTGTGATCGTTTCCCCCTCAACCGAAGAGTTGCCCCCATACCTCGTTCAGGACACAAACGCACCAACCCTGCTGGAGGGACACGTGCGCCTGACGTATCTCCACGTTCTGAACTATCGGGGCATCGCGGGACCACGACACGACGTGTGGAACGTGTCGATCTCTTCGTGAATTCCCCACACGCTACGGAGGAGCCGACGCCTACCGCTCTCATGTGGACGATCGCCTCCGGCTCTGAAGATCCACTCGGGAAGAGATTCGATGGTCGTCGCGTGCAACCATCGAATCGGCACCCATTGACTGTCTGGGCCAGTCTTCAACGAGCCGATTGACGGGCCTATCGGCGGGTTCGAATACGCCTCAGTTCAACCGTCCGAGAACAACGGTTGAAACTCAACCGCGATCACCCGAGGCTGGGGGTCGTGTGCCGGAAACCTGCGATTCCAATGGGATCTTCGGGCAGCCGAGTCGGATGCGCCGGGCTCCAAGTGCTTTCAATCAGCGCCGCTCGCACGGAACGAACAACGCAAGTTGCTAATCTGGCAGAAGAAGAGGTGGTGACCCGGGCGCGATTCGAACGCGCGACCCCCAGCTTCGGAGATATCTGTCGAAAACCCGCAAAGGCCTGTCGTCGCTGGGGTTACTCGAGAAACCACGTCGGGCGTGAGCACTCAGGAGCACTCATTGTCGCCGCTTAACAACCGACTCACAGCAGCAATTCTATTGCGTATCGAATGAACCGAGATTCCACAGGCAGATCAAACCCAGCTACTTCTTTATCTTAAGCCCTTCGAATTGAATTTCGCCGGTTTCGTCATCCCAATAGACTTCGTCGGAAGCACCGAGCGCATTCACGATCGCGTTAAACTCTCCAGGATTCCGCACTTCTAGAGTGACCTCCGCTTTAGGGGCGTCATCTGCCCATAG
Source organism: Myxococcota bacterium (assembly GCA_028278345.1). Classification (GTDB taxonomy): domain Bacteria; phylum Myxococcota_A; class UBA9160; order UBA9160; family UBA4427; genus DUBZ01. Next base: position 58,093 of record JANQEL010000020.1, on the reverse strand, counting down.
TTCAAACCGGCCGATATTGGGGTTCTCGTTGTCCCCGTGACCCCGCGGATTCAAGAACCCTCTGGCGTATCCAATCCGTGTACCAGGCATACTAGCCCTCCAAATATCCGTTGCTGATGCATCGTACAAGCAACAGTGTACACAGGCGTTGACTCATGAGGGCGGCGAATTCATCCCCTCAGCATTCTTCGAGTAGCATCGCGGGCGTAGTGCCCAAGCAAACTCAAACAAACGAATTCGAAATTGTTGACCTCCTTATCGGCACGAGCGGGTCAACATCTCGATCAGTTTGGTGTGGCTATTGGAGAGCACCGCTAGTTCGCAAGGGCAAGACGTCGGCTCGGGAGTCGGGGCCGGTGCAAGCATCTGAGCCCTGAGCTGCAACGGGATATCCGGACCGATCTGAGCGTTAGTTCTTCGGCGAACGAGGCCCAGAGTGAGCCAAGGGTTCTACCCCTTTCTCACGGACGGTTGAGTCAAGGCTTGTTGCTTGACGTGGCGCTCGTCGATCCTTCACTCTCTTCTCGGATTGTAGAACCACTCGATCTAGTCGAAGACACGCACTCGATTGGGCGCGCGCTGCACGAACGCCGAGGCAAGCCGACACAGATCTCGGTGGCGATCGCGTCCAATCGGGATCCAACCGCGATCACCGAGGCTGAGGGTCACTTGCCGAAGACATGCGATTCCAATGGGCTCTTCGAGTAGCCGCGTCGGATGCGTCGGGTTCCCGCCGTGGTCAATAAGCGCCGTTCGCAGGGATCGCACAACGAAAACCCCTGATATTGCGGAGAAACAGATGGTGACCCGGGCGCGATTCGAACGCGCGATCCCCAGCTTCGGAGGTATCGGCTGAAGACGCACAAGTCGCAGTGTTGATGGCGCTTTTTCCAATTGACGCGTCAGGCACAGTTAGTCTGGGATACACCAGAGCACGCATAAACACGCCGCAACCGGGTAGGCTTCCAGTAAATAGACTTTGCAAGCCAGCTGGCAGGCTTCGGCTAGACCTAACGACCACGATGCAGAACTTGATACCTTCGACTAGCAGCCTCTAGAATCGTCTGGCCGGGCCAATGGTAAAGCCATGACACAGCGGGCCAAAATTGCCTCGATGCTCCCGACTTCGCTTGGAATCTCGGGCTATGTAAGGGATGCCGCTGTTTAGATCGTAGCGAGAGTTGGCGGCAACGGATTGCGGGAGCAATGCAGACAAGGCCAGGCGGTCCTGCGACCCCTCTGCGGAGGAGAACCTAGAAGTGGCCCGAGGCAGCGCAACCTCTAACGGACACACTCTTTCGAACGTCTTTGGCTCGGCAGAACAGGCAGTCCTATTCAGTCTCGATCGGATCGGAATTGTCGACCCGGCTAGCTTGCCCACAAGCTATGTTGAGCCAAGACTCCGGATCGGCCCCGAGATGGGGCTCGGATCTAAGATGGGGACGCACGCCCCCATCGTCCGCGCTTCTGTGTGGGCCGAGAGATTCCTTGACGTCGCGCAAACAGACTACCGCCACGCGCTAATTCAAGCTGATGCAGGCATGGGGAAGACTACTCTTCTTTGTGCCATCAAACTTCACCTCGACGGACAGCGATTGCCAGGCGAGAAGTGTGTGCTGCTCAAGTTCCAAGACGCGACCGCTGCGACACTCAGCGAATTCGATCCGCCTCCACACACAGCTCTTCTGCTCGACGCGATGGACGAAGATCCTTTGGCATACGGCAGCGCGCCACAGCGTCTTGCCGAAGTGCTGGAGCTGGCTTCACGGTTCAGCAAAGTGATTATTTCGTGCAGCACCTCCTTTCTCAGGCGTGGGCATTCGGAGTCGTTGCAATCCGCGCCGAGCTACCTCGCAGGCCCTACGTTTCTGAACGTGTCCCTACTTGACTTTGACAACAGTCAGGTCGAGGAGTGGCTTGGTCTGCGCGCGAGGTCTTCCGGGTGGAGCGATGCGAAACTTGATTCGGCGCGCTCGATCGCCCGTAACTTGAGCTCCGGTTCACTGCGCCCACTACTCCTCTCGAGCATCGAATCTATGGTCGAAGCAGACACCGACATGGCAGGAGTCGATAGCCCAGAGTCACTCATGGAGTTAGCGGTTCGCTCTTGGTTGCTACGTGAGGAAGCGCGGTCGGGTGTCCCACTAGCTGAGCTGCGCACGGCCTGCATTCTGCTGGCTACTCACATTGAAAACAGTGGGAGACGCTGGGTTAGTCGCACTGAGATGCATGACCTTTCGCTCGGCAATCCATCCTTTCGCCTGTTCGAAGACACAAACCTGGGAATGCGGTCGTTCCTTGCCAGAAACAGCGCTGGAGAAATTGGCTTCGCCCACAGGAGCATCCAGGAACTGCTGGCAGCTCTCGCCTCCGCCGAAGATCTCCGCCGCCTATACTCCGATGCCACGGCGCCATCGGCGGACCTAATCAGTGTCATTGAATCAATCTCAACCGAAATGGTGGAGCGAATCAAGCGGAATCCCCGAGAACTCCACCAGTTGGGTTCTCGTCAGTTCGAGGAGTTGGTGGCAGAGCTTCTCTCTAGCTATGGATGGCGAGTTTCTCTCACCAAGGCAACCAGGGATGGTGGCTACGACATCTTTGGAGTATCGAGAGACGCGGCTGACGTAGAGGCTTCTTGGCTAATTGAGTGCAAGCGGTACAAACCGGAAAGGAAAGTGGGAGTCGAGCTAATTCGCAATCTCTACGGCGTCAAGTCCGACCTAAGGGTTGGGCACGCGATGCTTGCCACAACAAGCCATTTCACAGCTGGAGCGATGCGCTTCAAGGACTCGCGTTACGACCTAGAACTCAGGGACTATGAGGGAATTCTCAACTGGCTCAACAAGTACAAGCCGAGCCCGGACGGAAATCTCTACCTTCGGGACGGCGAACTCGCTCTTCCTGGCGGGGCGTAACTGGGGCGATTCAGGCGGATCAAATAGGTCGACGTTGTCGTCCTCGAACTACTCCGTTCGTCTTGCGCCACTCGGTCGTGGATTCGTTCGTCATGATCGAAAGCACTCGCTCGTAGCTAACCGGGCGTGCCACGGAGTTGACGCTGATTGACGGGTGCGCTGAATCAATTCACCCGAGTTCTCCTCGTGGCGATTGCAGCGAGACCGATTCCAACCGTGATCAACCGAAGCTGGGAGTCGGCTGACAAAGACACGCGATTCAAATGGACTTTTCTAAGAGTCGCATCGGGTACGTCGGGTGCCGTGAGACGACCCAACGCTCAGCCGCGAAGCTTCAGATCATACATACGGCTGATTCTGAAACGAAAAAGGTGGTGACCCGGGCGCGATTCGAACGCGCGACCCCCAGCTTCGGAGGTTTGGGCGAGAGGTCCCTTTTCTGGCCAAATCTCAGCGGGTTACTCGATTTCTGCGTGCCACGCGATCGCCCATGGTTCGCCACGAGGTGTCTTGCCGAAACCGGAACCGTCGCAGACGGCCGGACAAGATTCGACCTCGCAGCGACAGCGGCAAACCTATACGCGTTCAGAGGTTTCGGCTCTAAGCGAGATGCAGCGCCCGCACCTAAGTTGCGAAGTCGGCCGGCTCCCCGGAACCGAAGAGCGGAATCACCATCGCCTGACCGTGATGCCACGTCACCTGACCACAGAGGACGTCGAGGGCCCTAGCCTTCTCGTGAACCACGGGCCGATACGCCTCGTGAAAGCGATCGCCTACCAAGATGTATCGAATAGCGCCTGAGACATCGACGAACTCGGCGCAACCATCCGGGTCGCTGGCTACCACACGAAACTCATTCTCGTCTCGGTAGTCTCGTTGCTTCATGAAGAAAATACGACCGCGGTTTCGCGCGATCCAAGCCTCCGCGCCGTACTCGGCGTCGTCTGCGAAGAGCACGTCCTCGCCGAGTGTGGTCTCCTCCGAGTCCATCAATAGAATGTCCGGGTACGAGACGCGTCCGTGATACACCGGTTGAGTCAATTTCGACGTTGCTGTGACGAGTGCAGACTTAGAAAAAGCGATGCAAACGCCTCTGTGCGCCTCCGCATACTGTGACCACATCCGGGATCGTGCGAAGCCGAACCTGATTAAGTCGCGACTGTCCATACTCTCAGGTACTTCCGCCCCATCGGGGTTGGAACAAAGGCATACCAGCCGATACCGCTCGCGAATGATCGAGTTGATCTTGATCTGGGCCTTCTTGAGTTCCTCCAGAAGGTCAAGAGATCCGTCAGAACTCCACACTCGCGCGCCGAACACGAAGCCCTGGTACTCCCATGGATCGTGTGTGTCTTTCAGAAAGGAGAGCTTCAGTCTGCGCTCATGCAGGATGTGTTCTAACGCGGTCGAGGCACGCGTGTAGTGGAAAATCGTGTCCTCGTCGAAGAGCGCGTGGAGGGTTTCTGGGAACGGAATACTCACGCCAGGTGTGTCTCCTCGATCGGCCTAAAGGATAGAGGGCCGCCAGGATCAACCCAGCGGCCCCGAGGTTCCCCTGCCACGTGACTCAGGCTAGTAGGCGTCGGTGCTCTCCTCCACCAACCTCCACGCTGCCGGATGAATCACGCACTCCCAGCAACTTGGGCAGGGAGTGCCGGAGCTTGATCCAAGAAGCTCGGCATCCATCGCGTCAGCGACGGCCTCGCTAGGCGGCTGCTGAAGCTGCGCGTTCGAGTAGTCGTTCGATTCGAATTTCGCGCCGCAGAGAGCGCAGGTGCTTTGGTTGGTCATCGTTGACCTCCACAATTTGTAAGGTTTCGGGCGTCCGTAACTGCTCGGTCGCCCATCCATGCCGTGCCTTGCCAAACCGTGGAGTTGGCCCGCTTGGCGGACCAACACGGGCAAGATACCGAAGACCCAGCCCTTGAACACGCGATGCCTCGTGCCGCGGGGCACTGCCGTGTTGGTGCCCCCTCACACTACGGGGCTCCTGGCCTCATCCTGCCGTTTTCGCGACACGAGTAGGCCACCGGCGCCCACCTCCTTTCCGAGTCCCTGGGAAGGAGATCGCGATGTACGCCAGAACCCGCGCAGTTCGTCGATGGTTCTCCAGCGTTGCTGTTCTCGCGGCACTAGCCTCGCCTTCCACCGCCGTCGCGGTGCCGTATACCCCGGGGTCAGGCTGGCAGCAGTTCTCTGCGAGCAGCCTAGGCGGAGGAGATCACTTCAACGTTGAAGGTCCGTTCACATTCGATGTCGTCGAGGGCATGAACGCCGTACTCGTAATCGGCATCCCTGCCTATCCGACAGCATGGGAGGGATTCGATTTCGGCCTTTGGAATGGAACTGCTTGTCCGGACGTAAGGGGCGGAGAACTCCACCCATCTGTCTGTCGAATAGACCTGGACAATGGCCCCCACGAAATCACTTTCAGGCTAAGCCGCTGGAGTTCAACGCAGACGGTCCACTTCGGTCAGTTCCGAGTCGAGATCGACGCGATCCCCGAACCCTCCACCGCCCTACTCCTCGGCCTGGGACTCGTGGGGCTAAGCATGCGGAGCCGCTCATAGCATCTGCGAACGATCGATGGAAAGGTATTGCTGGACCCTTGCCAGATCGCGAAGCAGCGTTGATCCGGCTCGAACCGAGACAAAGGTCGATGGCCGCTACCAAGTACAACTGGAATCTGTCGGGTCGCCTTCCTGGCCCCAAGGCTACGGCGCTGCTGCGCAGCCTTCGGGAGGACAACGGGCACTTTCCGAAGGCCATCGCCGAAGCAGGGTACATGAGCGCCCCGAACCTCTACGTGCTTCGCAGATTCGGTTGGGACGTTGAGGCCGCGCGAGAGGAGATGCGCAGAGAGGTTCGCAATAGCAACCGTCGCGCGCGTGGGACCCCGCTAGGCGCTCCCGTTCGCCCGATGGGCGTGCCTGTCCTTTCCACGATCCTCGCAGGACTCACGGTTTCAGAAGAGACTGGCTGCTGGACGCTGCCTACCCGTGAACTCGGAGCTTTTGGATACGCCGTGCTCCAAGACCCCTCAACCAAGGAGCGAGTCAGGCTTCACGTGTGGGTGGCGACATCATCACCGTGGATGGTCGAGGGGCAACACCTCTTCGAGACGTGCGAAGCACCAGTAGTCCACCACCACTGTCGAAACCGTGGGTGCTTCTACCCAGAGCACTTACAGGTCTTCGAGAGCGACGAGGTTCACCGCCAGCACCACATGCGGGAGGCCGTGAAGCAAGGCGGGCGAATGGTCGGTGCCGGTGGCGAGAGTAGCTACTCCTACAGATCGCACTGCAAACGTGGTCACGCGCTGCATGGTCCGGGGTCGGAACGACGATCGGGTGGCGACTGCGCATACTGCCACCGCATCAACGCCAACTACCAGGCGGAACGTGCAGGCAAGGTAAGGATCGGAGCCGGCGCGCGTTCGGTTAGGCGAGAATCCCAGAAATATGAAAAGGCAATGAGTCGCGATCTCGCATTGCTAGACGGAAGAGTTGAGTCGTAGAAACTCGGCGTTGTTGCTGGACTATTGGACGTTCTCTAATCGTCCGATGGTTGAAAATTGAAGACCTCCGATCGCGAGAACATCTTGCCCATCGCTTCCGCGAATTCTGATGACAGCTCGTCAACTCGACGCATAAAGCGGTCGATCTCCTCGATGGTGTCGTTTGTCGCATTGACCAGTTCGTAATAGTCGGTTCCTAGAATGCGCTCAGCATCCGATTCGCCGAACTCGACACCAAGTTCCACCCCTCCCTCAACGAGCTTGTTCAATACCCGCTGATGGAGCCCCGATCGTCGATCGATCCCGTGTGCCAATTGATTGAACATGAGGTCGAGATGAAACAGGTCTTGCACCAACAACGTGTGTTCTCCCCCGACGAGGAAACCCAATGCCTCGTAGTCTTGTGTGGCGCCACTTCCTGAAATGGGAACAACACCTTTGATTCTGAGCCACCTGCCGGGCTCGTCTCGGTGCGGATCGACGTAGTCCCTTTGCACTGCGCGGATGTAGGTGGCTTGTCTTAACAAAGTGAACTGAGCTTGGTTTGCTGCAGACAGATGCTTATTCCTCAAGCGACGTTCGGCAGCGCGACTTTCAAGCCGAAAGGCGAACCAAGCACCCCCGAATGCGGCCGCGAGCGGAACCGAGGCTGTCACTAGTGTTCTCGCGGTGAGTCCAAGCAGGTCCGCCACCATCATCGCTTGTACGTCCAAGAGATCAGTCCTCTCATTCCCAGCATCGAGGCGAGGAGTTGTTGGGATTCGGAATCGGCCGCGAAAGCGCCCCTTGTGCGATCCGCAGCTCGAAGACCGCACGAGGACTCGCAGGGCAACCACATCGTCTAGCCGCCTCCCGGGTTGTCCCGGAGGCCCCGACTCCATTCGCCAAGTACCGGGACCAGAGAACCGAACAGCGGTGGATTCGGTGCCACCAGACGCGATAGTGAAGACATAAGCGGGTACGGGTCGTGGAAGTCGAGTCCAAGAGCTTCGAACGCGCCGGTGCGAGGGTCGTTGCTTCGATGCTTCCAGAAATTCGCGGCACCGTTTGCAAGCGAGGCAACCGAGCGACCAGATTCGACATGAATCGGCGGCTGCTGGAACGCATCAGCCTTGGATATCCCGTGGCTATTCGCAGACGCCTCCAGGTAGTTCTGGCATGCGACGAAACCAAGGCCGCAGACGTGATCGATTCGATCGAGAACACCCAACTGGTCGGGATCCGTTGACTCATCCGCTTCACCGTAAAGTGTCCCCAGGTGACCATCGAGGAAATCGGCGAGTTCAACCAGAAACTGATAGTCGTACCCCAGAAACACAGAATAGAAGCACCCGCCGGTCGATCCGGCTCTTGATCGTTCCGAGACTAGATTGCGTCCGGGAGCCGCTCCCTGCGCTCGGTATCGAGTTCTGTGACGGTCGTAGTCCCGGGACTCAAGTGAAACTCGCCCTGCTCGAACGAATGGATCTTCACCCCATCGAACAGGCTGACAACTGACCCGAATAGGCACTCATCCGCTAAATCGAGCGTTTCGAAGCGATTCGCCCGATCGATACCAGCGCGCCACTCACCGATGATCTCCTGGGGGTCAACCTCGAAGAGGCTCGACAGATTCTCGATATGAAGTTGCGTACCGTCTCGCCATGCCATTCGGTCAGCGCGGCCGTCAACCTTCTCCATCAATGCCTGATTGAGGTTGGCCACGAAATCGTCTCTTATCGCCTCGCCGGAGAACGACACACTCGGCAGAACAGCCCAGAACGGCGCGTACTTCTCGTAGAGGTCTACTCCGGTTATCTGCTCACACCACTCGTCTGCGGTGTCCACCTCGTGATTCGAGCAAGCTAACGCTAAGGCCAGTGGCAGCGAAATTTGAATCAGCGTCGGCCCGGATTTCGGCATAGTGCTCGCGCTCCGCCCAGGTGGTTGACAGTCCTCCGCATTCTAGAACAACACGCAGACGGACCATGAGGCCATTCTTCCCACATGCTGCGGGCGGCAAGATCGATAAAGCAACGAGCTAGTGGAGCGAACTGGAGGATGGCGACTTCGTTTCGGCCCGAACCTCTGACTCAAGTTCCGCGCGGATCGTGGCTTTAAGGTCCCGAAAGAACCCCGGATCGATTTGCTCGATGATCGCGAACACCTGCTCCCTGATCTCTTCCGGATCGTCTGGTAGCTCGATCCCGGCCGAAGGCCGATCGTTCTCGCGGTAGAGCCCCGCCACCTTCGCGAGCGTGTCGTCGGCTCGATTCTTCGCCGCGAGGTCGGGGCGGTAAACACCGGTTTCGCTGCCGTCTTTGGCCAATACAGGGACGCCCACACGAGCCATATCCCGCGTTTCGCGAAGCGACTGAACGATCTCCGCCTGCGTCACGGCGACCGCGTGAACCACAGCCGCTTCCGACTTGGCGAGAATCCCCGCAACCCGACGCTGGACCTCCTCCTCGCGGTGCAGCTTCGACGGTGCATTGCCGTTCGGGTCTCCTGCGAATCCGGATCGCTCGTACGATTCGCGCACCGACAAGCCGGACGCGAGGGCCTGCGCGAATCGCTCTCTTCGAATGTTCTTCAAGGGCTTCGAGATCGGCGCTTGAGCCATCATCGCCTCCGCTGCTTCATGTCGTTTCGGGCAGCCACTCACTCAGCCTCTGCTGTGAACCTGCTCGTACAATCGATGTCGCCTGCGAACGGCTTCCGCGTGTCCGGGATCGCTCTTGTCCATCAACGCCCGTCGAAAGGACGGGTCGCTCATCAGATCGCCGAGCGTTGCCTTCGCGTTGCTCTCCGTCATGAGCATGTCGCGAATCGCTGCCGGTGCCTCATCGTTCGCAACGAACTCGCCCCGCTTGCCCAACCGCTTGCCGAGCTTCGCGAACAGCCGGATCAATCGGGGATTGTCGCCGACCAACTCGTCGGCTCCCTCCACGAATGAGTTCGCGACGGTCCTAAAGTGCTCTCCGAATACGGTCTGGAACGCCAGCTTCGCGACCTCGGCGTTCGCCTGGTAGTCGGTGCCCCAATCCGCTTTCAGGTTCATCCGCTCGCGCTTGAGGCTCACCGGGTCCATTGCAGCAGCGATTCGAAACTCCTCGGAAATCACCTCCAAGTCGGCGGCCGCTGCATTGGAATCCAGGCCGAAGTCAGTGAGCGCCGACATCGCATGGCGAGCAACACCTGCATCGAACACCGTTGATGCCGACTCCGGGATCTCGGGTGGGGTCAACGCCGTCGGCTCAGCGGGAGTCCGCATTGGCTCTCGGCTTTCCCGCTCAGCTCGGCGCTCCCGCATTTGAGTGCGAACACGCTCGATCAGGGACGGTTCCGCTTCGCTCGAATGGGCTTCCGAAGGTGCCTCGTCGCGAGCCTCCGGGGCGGCGAATCCTTCTGCGAAGACGGCCTCCTCGCTCATCGTGAGTTGCCCTGGCGGGAGTCGCGAACGTTCTTCGCGGCCTGTTCATGCCACTCGCGACTCGTCTGCGACTGACTCGGCTGCTTCGGTGGATTCGATACGCGCTCCGATTCTGTGAGACCCGGCTCGGGCACTTCCTCCTGCCCCTCGATTTGACCTTCACGAAATCCGTACTGGCCCACGTCACCCTCCCTGCGCGTGTTCGCGCTGTTGTAGTTGCTCATCGACCTGCTCGCGGAAACGCTGCATCGCCTCGCGCTGCTGTCGACGTCGTTCCTCGCGTTGCTTCTTGCGGGCTCTCGCATGTCGCGCATTCGCGGCGCGTCGAGCGCGAGTGCTTCGCATCCGGGCGCGATGGCGGGCGAGACTGCGCACGTGGGGCTCCGCGGCGATCAACGCCCAGCCTGCGGTCGGTGGGATTGCATGCTCGCCCATTTCCCAGCCCTGGTACGTGCGCTCCCCTACCCCGAGCACTTCAGCGACGGTGGCCCGCGACGCATCGAATGACTTCCGCCAAGCCCGAAGCGCCTCCGGTGTTTCAATCAGCTCGGGACGTTGTTTCAACCTCGGCATGACACGAAAGTACGATAGTTGAGCATGGTTAACAATCGAGTTCGCGAAGTTCGCCCGATACTCAGTGCGATGGTTCGCGGTTCGGGGGATGCGAGGAAGAGGTTTGTTCCAGCTACGCAACCACATTCTCTCGTCTCAACGTTCGACGTGGACAGAAAGGGTGTGTCTCGATCTTCCATCCTCGTCACAGTTGACTCGCCCTCGCGGTGCAGATATCGGTGGACGAAAACCATCACCTTTCTAAACGGAGGTCCGCATGACTATTGCGCTCTACGGTCGCTGTTCGACACGCGATCAATCCACCCGGCATCAAATCGATTCGCTGCGCGCCTATGCGTCAGCGAAGGGTGTCGAGGCGATTGAGTTCATCGACGAGGGACAAAGCGGCGTGAAGGACTCCCGCCCTGCCCTGAATGAGCTTCTGAGAGCCGCTAGGAGGGGCGAGATCGATACCGTGGTCTGCACCAAGCTCGATCGATTGGCGCGCTCCACGAGACATCTGTGCGCTCTGAGCGAGGAGTTCGAAGCACTCGGCGTTGCCCTCGTGATTCTCGATCAAGCGATCGATACGAAGACACCAACGGGCAAGCTGCTCTTCGGGGTGCTCGCAGCGATTGCCGAGTTCGAACGCGACTTGATCGTCGATAGGGTTCGGTCGGGGATGGCCGCAGCACGCAAGTCCGGCAAGCGCATCGGCAGGCCGCCAGCACTGGACGCGAGCGCACGCGATAGAGCACGACACATGCGTGATGAGGGCGCGTCTCTGCGAGCGATTGGGAAGGCGTTGAACGTCAGCCACGCCACCGTCCGCTCGTGTCTCGCAGCCGAAGCGAACGTCTAGCGCGAATCGATTCTCCGTTCTTGCCGAGACCACCCCGCCCCCCCAGAAAAGCCCCCTCTGTTCGATCGATTACCTTTCGAATCCGCAAAAGCCGGGCGGTGGGGATCGCTGTTTGGGGACCGCGGTCAGCCCGCGATTCGGGCCTTTCCAGGGGGCCCATTGGCACTCGAACGGGCCCCCGGACTCGACTCCGATCCGCCCATGCTCGGGCCAGAAACAGGCCACGATCTGGGCCCCCTACCGCAGCACGCGAATCACCTTCAACTCATCAGCAGAAAAGCGCTTTCGCCGTTCCGCTCCTGGGAATGGGCCCCCAATGGGCCCCCTAATGGGCCACTTTGATTCGGGCGGTGGTCGGGCCAATGGGCCATGGGCCCCCCCCTTTAGGGGGGGACCCAGGGGCCCATTCTGGCCGCCCACGTTTCCACGATGCTCGATTCAACGCTTTGCTTGAGTTGACTAGCTGACCGTCCAATTTAGACTGTCGGGAAATCGAAGGGCCGTCGGTGGCAAGACCGACGACCCGATGGGAACTCGTTGCGATGACCAACAAGCACCCGCTCGCCCATGTACCGCTCAACCTCGCGGCGAACAAGGGCGTGGATGCGGACGCCCCAGCGCGTCGAGAGTTCGGCGTTGAAGTCGCCCTCGATTTTCAGCGCCCCCGTCGCCGCAGGCTGCCGCAATCGGCCAAACCGTCGACGTTCGAGTTCAACGATTCAACTCAAGAAGAGCTTGGGCTTGGTCTTCGCCGCGCCAATCCTGCAATCTCCGACGACGAGGTTTCTGATGCGCTGCGTGCGTTCACCGAAATCGCGCGGCAATACATCGCCGACGTCCGAAGGGGGGCGGACGAGCGGATCGACAGCAAGAAGGTCAAGCAGGAACTTCGTGCAGGGTTCAGACAGGTCCGAAGACACCTGAACCAGTTGGCCAGCCTCGTCGAGCCTTCCGAAGATGAAGAGACCGAGTTCTGGCGATTGCACGACATAGCGGCGTGCGAGGCCAAAATCATGGCCGTGCTGCATCCCCCTACAGAAAAGCTCTACTCCGGCGTTGAGGAGCAGCTCCTGTTGCACGGGTGGCCCATCGATCTGGACGAACTTCGCTTCGAATTGATGTCTCGGCGCTCAACCGAAGACCGGATTGTGCGCGTCGATCGGATGCTCGCGGAATTGAACGCGGCTGTTGACGCCGCCCGGCAGGCGCTCGATAGCGAGCCCTCAGGCAAAGGCCGCTCACCACTCTACTCGCAGCGTCGTGCAATCAAAGGCCTCGCGTTCGTGTGGAGCGAATACACTCACGCTCGCGTCATGCAAACCACCACTTCGGGCCGAAAAATGGTGTCCCCGTTCGCCGAATTTGCCCGAGTTCTGCTGAACGCCGTTGCCCGCTTGACCGGCACGAAGCCCGGAGAGAAGGCCGGCTGTCTCGGCACTGTCCAGCGTCTCGAAGAGCATCGGCTCCTCCCAGGCCAAGAGAACCCAGGCTAGTCCTTCGAGCTACGGCGCCCGAAGGCCTCCTCCCTCGGGCCATTCCGAATCAATGTAACACTGTACGGTGTTACCCGTCCTCCACGCTTAATACGCGCGAATTCGGTTGGCCTCCCAACTCGCCGACGTCATATTCCGTCTATCCGAAAGGAGGCACGGCATATGGCGACACCTCGAAGGGACACAGACGTCGAGACGTTTTGCGGGCACGACCTCGACGAAATCGTTGACGAGGAGCGAGGGGGCCAGCTCTGTGGTGGCCGCTCCGCCCGCACGATGCGGCACTGGCGCAGCATCGGCATCGGTCCCGTGTACATCCGGATCGGCGGTGGGATCGGCTACCGGGTGCGCGATCTGCGGGACTGGCAAGACGAGAACCGCGTTGAGCCTACGGGGCGGGCCGCTTAACGCGAAAACGCGCGGTCGGCATATGGGCTGCAACCCGCCGATCCGCGCGCTTTGAGGGACGGATTGAGTGTACTCCAACGAATCGACGACGGCGAAAGACAAGATCGAAGACGCGCTACGCGATCATGGATCGACAACCGATGGCCGCGGGAAGTGGAATTGCCCGTGTCCGAACCACGGAAAGCAGCGGGGCGACAAGAACCGCTCCCTTGACGTGAAGGCCGGAACCAAAGGCGCGGCGGTGAAGTGCTGGGTGGGTTGCCAGTACGGCGAAATCATGGCTTCGCTGGGGCTGGACGAGAGCGACGGATTTGACGAACCGCCCAACAAGTCCAAGCCGCCTCCGCAGAGCAAGGAAGTTGCAAAGTACGAATACTTCGATCGTCACGGCGAGTACATCAACACCAAGGTGCGATACGAGCCGAAGGACTTCCGCTGGAAACTGCCGGGCCCCGATCATCGCCCCGAGTGCTTGTTCGATGCGTCTGGCGTCGCGGAGGCCAGCCACCTTCACTACTGCGAGGGCGAAAAGGATGCGCTCAACCTGCGCAATGTTCTTCCGAACGAGGAGCATCGCGCCACGACCGCGGCGAACGAGTGGCGAGATGAGCTGGTCGAATTTTGCACCGACAAGCAATCGGTAGCCATCTACATCGATCGCGACGACGCTGGCCGTCGCAAAGCGTTGAAGGTGTTCGACAGCCTCACGGCTGCAAGTATTGCGGCGTCGCTCTTCTACCCGAAGACCACCGACATCGGCTCCGACGTATCCGACCACATCGAGGCTGGCTTCGGACTCGACGATTTCGTCGCGGTGACGGCCGACGAGCTACGCGACGAATTGAACGAGAAGCCGGAAGACCACGACGACACCGATTCACGGAAGCCTCGCCGATACCTGCACGTCGGGCCCGATGCCTATGAAGCCCTGCTGGACGCTCCGGAGCAGGAGTGGCTTGTCCGGGACTTTCTGGGGCGCGGAATTGGGACCGCGATGGGCGGCGGCACTTTCGCCGGAAAGACGTTTATGGGGCTTGCCGTCGGTCGATCGTTTGCCGGTGGGCATCGCGGGTGGTTCGACAATCCCTTTGCTGGGCAGCATCGCAACGTCGTCTACCTGGGCATGGACACACACATGACCTCCAACGATGTCGCACGACGCTTGTTCCATCTCGACAAGGCAGGCGTGCAGCGCGGCGAACGCCCTGGCGCGTGGATGGACCACTTCTTCACGATCGGAAGCAGTTGGGCGGCTGGGAGTTTTCCGCGATCGCGATACCTGCTCGATGCGGGAGGCTGCGCACGGCTGCGAGAAGACTACCTCTCGCCCATCGAGAAAGAACACGGCCCAATCGACATCATCATCGACGACACGCTTTCGACGTCGTTGCCGGAAGGTGCAGACGAAGACAATAGCAACGACATGACCCAGGTCGTTTCCGAGCTGACAAGTATCGCGATCGATTACAAGTGCGCCGCATTGACTTTGCATCACCCTACGAAGAGCGCGGCAAGGGACGCCAGCGGGAAGGTGAACTTCAATTCGTGGGACCCGCACGAGCTTCTACGCGGTTCAGGCGCAATCGCAAACTGCGCAGGCGTTGTAGCCGCGTTCTTCGCGCCCGATGCATATCCCACTCTACGCCTTTTGAAATGCATGTCGAACGCAGGGGATCGAAGAAAGGTGTGGCTGGAGGTTGCCGGCGAAGCAGAGGCGCAACGTGGGCACCTGAACTATTTCGATGCCCACGAAGGACCCGAAAGCTCTAAGCCTCTCGATGACGACGCGGTTCTGCGAAGCCTCGCCCATGCGTTCCGCGACCCGGACCAACAGCTCTCCCAGAGACAGTTCACGATCGCAACGCAGCGAGTGGCGCCGGGGAGGCAGCCGAGTCGCGCGGCGAAGAATCGTGGCGAGGAACTCGCGAAGCTCGCCAGCGAAAAGGACTTCTTGCTTTTCGAAGGCACAAACAAGCGGAGCAAGTTGCGGCTGTCGAGCAATGGGAAAATCGCTACCCGCCAATTTCGGCTCGAAGCCGTGGTCTGAGCGATCACCAAGGAGAAAGCAAACGAATGCGACATCAAATCGAATGGGTACCAAGCCCCGACGAACTACCGGAGATGGTCGAAGGCTCGCAGTTCGCGAAGGACTTCATTCCACTTAACCGCCCTCGCCACATCAACGAACCCGAAAGGCTCGACGTGCTCGACCAATGGGTGGCGGACAAGCCGGGGGTCGTCGCCTTTGGCGAGTTCGCGGGTCGCGATTGCGATGAGCGCCTGCCCTTCGGACAGAATCAAACCGTCTTCGTAAGAGTTGCGGAGCGCACGAACATGCCGATCGGTCTTCGGAACGAGAGTCTCTTCCAATCGTTCTGCAGCCTCACACCCATCACCTTCGGTGAGATGTTGCGGATCGAGAGGATTGAGGATGGCGTGCAGCAACCTTCGGCCATCGTGGCGGCGACAATCGCCGACCCAAAGCCCTACCCCGTCGCGAGGTTCGAGGTTCAGCGAATCGACCGCGGTGAGTTTATCGACGACGACGAACCCGAGGGCGACGCGGCTTAGATGCGCGATTCCGCGAACAGGATTCCGTGGCGCGAGCGACCTGCTCTTCGCGTGCACGAGATCGCCGAACTCCTCGGTGTTTCGAGGTCAACGGCCCAACGCGCTGTAGAAAAGTTCGGCCTCCAGGCGAATCGCCGTCTTGGAGTTGTCCTTTACCCGATTTCCGAAGTTCTTCGCCTGCTTAGAGAGCTGGAGCTGGACGAAGACCCGAAGCCAATTCGGCCCAGGTTCACACGCGCCCAGCGCGAAGAGGCTCGCCGTTTCATCGAAGGCCGGTAAGAATGCGCCGCATGGGAGTCGCAGTACGCTACGTCCGAGACCGACGACAGTGGGCGGTGTTCTCGCGAGTCGATGGCAAGCGCCGTTCGAAATTCTTCGGCGACGGACCTGCGGGAGAGTCGGCCGCGAACGAGTTCGCCGCGGTCATGCGCGAGGAGAACGCACTCGCAGGCCAGTGGATGACCAGCGCCGCCCTGCCCTGCGATGACGTTCTTCGAGGGTGGCTGGTCGTGCACCGGCCCACTCTTGCTCGAAGCACCGAAGAGACCGTCGGCGGCCTGATTGAAAACCACTTGGCTCCGTTCTTCCGCAACCGCGACCTACGCACGATCGACCAAACCGATCTCATCAAGTTCGTCGACGAGAAGCTACGCGACAAGAAGAGCGCGGCGCTCTGCATCAACGCACTGTCGCTGTTGCGCCGCGTTTGTGAGCTGCACGTCGACGCGGGCCTGATGCAGCGCAACCCCGCGAAGGGTTGCAAGGCGTTGGTCAATCGAGTCGCGAAGCGATACGAGACACCGAAGCGTCCTGTTGACTCGTGGACGGCCGACGAAGCGCGCAAGCTGATCGCGAAGGCTTGGGAAATCGAAAAGCGCGTCGCCCCAGCCCTTGAGATCGCGTTTGCGACGGGAATGCGGCGCGGCGAGATCCTCGCGCTCAAGTGGTGCGACATCGACTTCGCTCGCAATCGAATCACGGTCGACAAGTCACTGGTACGGGGTCATGTGGGCACCACAAAGTCCGGGCGAGTGCGGGTCCTGCCCCTGGCCGCTTCTCTCGCAGCCGATCTCCAAGGGCTTCGCCGGGAGCAACAGGCCCAGGCTCCCTGGTCCGATGACCTGCCCGTGTGTCCATCCCGGAAGGGCGGCCACTTCGACGAGCACAACTTCTCCCGGGCATGGCGACGGCTGCGGCGGAAGTGCACCGACGTTCGGCCGCTGGCCTTCCACTGCACGCGCCACACATTCGCGACGCTGGCCCTCGAAGCGGGACGGTCGATCAAGTGGGTGGCCGATGTCCTCGGTCATGCCGACCCAACTATCACGCTACGGACCTACGCCCACGCTCTCAACGTGGAAAGTGACGGTCTCGACTTCGTGCCCTTGGAGCCGCGATCGAGCGTGGCACGCAAAGTGGCACGCAGTGGCACGCAAATCAGGAAGTCGGCTCGCTAAGTGGTTGAAAAATGGTGACCCGGGCGCGATTCGAACGCGCGACCCCCAGCTTCGGAGGCTGGTGCTCTATCCAGCTGAGCTACCGGGCCACATGGGCAGTTTGCATCGGGTGGCGGCTTGGGAACAGGTGCTTTGATGCTCTGCCGAAATTGAAGACGTCGCGGTCTGCGAAGCGAACGTCGGTGATCGGATAGCGCCTGCGGCGCAGCAAGTTTGCTCTGCAAACTTGCGGTAAATGGTGGGACGTAGTGGACTCGAACCACCGACCCCTGCCGTGTGAAGGCAGTGCTCTAGCCAACTGAGCTAACGTCCCAACCGGGAAGGCATTTTTTAGCGATACCGCGCTGGAATGCAAGCTGCGGAGCCGCTGTCCTCCCCTACTCCTTCTCCGCCCGATGCTCCTTCGCGGCCTTGGTGAAGGCCACGAACAGCGGCGCCGGGTCGAAGGGCTTCGACGCGAATTCGGGGTGGAACTGGGACGCCACGAAGAAGGGGTGGTCCTCGATCTCGATCACCTCGACGAGATTGCCGTCCGGCGAGGTGCCCGAGAAGATGAGCCCCGCCTCGGCGAGCTTCTCGCGGTAGTCGTTGTTGAACTCGTAGCGATGCCGGTGGCGCTCGCTGATCTCAGCCTGGCCGTACGCCTCGAAGGCCTTGGTGCCTTCCTTCAGCACACAGGGATAGGCGCCCAATCGCATCGAGCCGCCCTTGTCCTCGATCTCTTCCTGACCCGGAAGCAGATCGATCACCGGGTGCGCCGTCTCGCTGCTCACTTCGCGTGAGTTCGCGCCCTCGAGCCCCGCGACGTTGCGCGCAAACTCGCAAACCGCGAGCTGCATGCCGTAGCAGATGCCGAGGTACGGGATCTTGTTCTCCCGCGCGTACTGCACGGCCTTGATCTTCCCTTCGACACCGCGCGAACCGAACCCGTGAGGCACGAGGATCCCGTCGGCCTGCGAAAGCACGCTGGCGTCGACGAGCTTCTCCGAATCGACGTACTCGATCTTCACGCCCGTCTTGTTCGCGACGCCGCCATGCACGAGCGCTTCGTTCAGGCTCTTGTAGCTCTCGGTGAGGTCGACGTACTTGCCCACCATGACGATGGTGACCTCGCCCTCGGGCTTGCGCAGCACGCGGAGCAGCTCGTCCCAGTGGCGCAGATCCGGGCGGCCGGTCCACATGTTGAGCACCTGGGCGATCTTCTCGTCGAGGCCCTCGGCGTGGAAGACCTGGGGCACCTCGTAGATGCTGTCGACGTCCTTTGCGGTGATCACGGCGTCTTCGTCGACGTTGCAGAAGAGCGCGATCTTGCTCTTGATGCCCTTGCTCAAGTAGCTCTCGGTGCGGCAGAGGATGATGTCTGGGGCGATACCAACGCTCTGCAACTCCTTCACCGAGTGCTGCACGGGCTTGGTCTTCACCTCACCTGCGGCCTGCAGGTAGAAGACTGGCGCCACGTGGATGAAGCAGGTGTGCTGGCGGCCGACTTCGCTGCGGAACTGGCGGATGGCCTCGAGGAAGGGGAGCGATTCGATGTCGCCCACGGTGCCGCCGATCTCGACCAGGATGACGTCGACGTCCTGCCCCGCCTCGTAGATCTTCTCCTTGATCGCGTCGGTGACGTGCGGAATCACCTGCACGGTGCCGCCGAGATAATCGCCGCGGCGCTCCTTCGCGAGCACCGAGTCGTAGATGCGCCCGGCCGTCACGTTGTTCACCTGGCCGAGGACGCTCGTCGTGAAGCGTTCGTAGTGGCCGAGGTCGAGGTCCGTCTCGGCGCCGTCTTCGGTGACGTAGACCTCACCGTGCTGGAAGGGGTTCATCGTCCCCGGGTCGACGTTGAGGTAGGGATCGAGCTTGATGAAGGTGACGGAGAGGCCGCGGGCTTCCATCAGCGCGCCGATGGATGCGCTGGCGAGGCCTTTGCCCAATGAAGACAGCACGCCACCGGTTACGAAGATGTACTTGGTCTGTCGGGCCTGCATCATGGGCGCGTCTCCAAATCGTTCGGCCAACGGCCGAACCCTGCGACGGACACGCGGCACGGGAACCGCGCATCGGATTCAATCTGGGGGGGATGCAAGCGCGAAGCTGCGAACTGCAGCGGCGGGTGTGCGACGGGCGGATCGGCCAGGGCGGCCGGCGTATGGCACCGTCGAGCGCGCATTCCGGCCGACTTTATCGAACACGGCGGAAGTTGCGAGCGCCGGGACGTCCCCATTGCGTGCGAAACGGTGTTCGCTCTCGCGGGTCGTCGCGTCGCCCTGCACTCCGCTCTTGGCATCAAGGCACCGGCGCCATCTCGGTGAGGCCCAGGGTCTCGGGCCACCCTTTCATCAGGTTCAGGCATTGGATGGCCTGCCCGCCCGAACCCTTCACCAGGTTGTCGATCGCCGACAGTGCCACGACGTTGCCCGTGTGCCCATCGACCGTCACCCCGACATCGCAGTAGTTGGTTCCCTTGACGCTCTGTAGCCGCGGCGCCTCGCCCTGGGGCAACACCCGCACGAAGGGTTCATCCGCGTATGCGGTAGCGAGGATCTCCTGCGCCTGTTCGGCCGCCAGCTCACCCTTCGCGTGCATCAGCACGCTCGTGACGATCCCGCGGATCGTCGGGATGAGATACGGAACGAAGGTGAGGGTCACCTCCTCGCCCGCCGCCACGCTCGCCTCCTGCTCCATCTCGGGCGTGTGGCGATGGTTCGCGACCTTGTAGGCGTGGGAGTTGCCGTCGAGCTCCGCGAACAGGAAGCCGTCCTGCAGGCTGCGCCCCGCACCGGAGACGCCGCTCTTCGAGTCGACGAAAATCCCCCGCGTTTCCACCACGCCTGCCCGCAGGAAGGGCAGCATGGGGAGCAACGCCCCCGTCGGGTAGCAGCCCGGGGCTGCGATCATCTCGGCCCCGCGGATCTCCTCGCGGTAGATCTCAGGCATGCCGTAGACCGCCTTCCCGAAGAATTCCGGGGCTTTGTGGTCGCCGTACCACTGCTGGTATGTCGCCATGTCGCGCAGCCGGAAGTCGGCGGAGATGTCGAAGGCGAGGATGCCCGCCCGTCGGATGGCGGCGACGGTCGGCGCCGAGGCCGAGTGGGGGAGCGCACAAAAGGCGGCGTCGACCCGCCCGGCCAGGCTCTCCGGATCGTTGGCCTCGAACTTGAGGTCGGTGAGCCCCCGCAGCGCCGGGAAGCACTCGGCCGCCGGCTGGCCCGCACGCTGTTCGGAAGTCACCACGGCGAGTTCGAGCTCGGGGTGGCGCAACACGATGCGCACCAACTCGAGGCCCGTATATCCGCTGGCTCCGACGACGGCGACTCTCAGCTTGCTGGCCATGATCCTTCTACCTTTATCGCTCTGCGGACCGGCTCTCGACGGAAATTCCGACCCAAAAGGAAACGGGAGACCCGAAGGGCCTCCCGTTTCGAGAAGTCTTGCTCACCCTTCGGGCTTAGCGCTTACTGAACTGGAAGCGCGCACGAGCACCCTTCTGCCCGTACTTCTTGCGCTCCTTGCGACGCGAGTCGCGGGTCAGATAACCCGCCTGCTTGAGGGTGAGTCGGCGCGCGGGGTCGATCTTCTCGAGGGCCCGCGCGATGCCGTGCCGAAGGGCGCCGGCCTGCCCCGAGATCCCGCCGCCGCAGATGTTGGCGAAGATGTCGTAGCTGCCGAGGGTGTCGGTATCGGCGAGCGGCTGGCGCACGATGGTGTGCAGCACCGGCCGCGGGAAGTACTCGTCGCAGTTGCGACCGTTCACGATGATCTGGCCCGTACCGGCAGTGACGCGCACGCGCGCGATCGCGCTCTTGCGCTTGCCCGTGGCCGTGGTGACCTCAGCCAAGTTTCATTTCCTCCGGCTTCTGCGAAGCATGGGGATGGTCGGGACCGGCGTAGACCTTGAGCTTGCTGGCCATCTGCCGTCCGAGCGCGTTCTTGGGCAGCATGCCCTCGACCGCCTTGCGCACCACGCGATCCGCATGCGGACCGGCGAGCAGCTTCTCGGCCGTGGTCTCCTTGAGCGAACCCTTGTAGCCCGAGTGGCGGTAGTACTTCTTGTCCCTGAGCTTGTTGCCCGTGAGCTTGACCTTCTCGGCGTTCACGACGACGACGTACTCACCCGTGTCGACGTGGGGCGTGAAGATCGGGCGGTGCTTGCCGCGAAGCACCGTGGCGATCTGTGTGGCGAGGCGGCCGAGCACCTGGTCGGTGGCGTCGACGACGTACCAGCCGCGTTCGACGTCGGCAGGTCGCGTGCTCTGGGTGGCCTTGTGCGCCGTGGCTCCCATGGGAGTGGCTCCTGTCTTTCACGCGCGTGTCCACACGCGCGGGCAGTATCGATTGGAGTCCGAGGCAGCGAAGTGCGCTCGAAAAAAGCAGCCCGACCGCAGTTGCCGTGGGCTGCTCGAAGGTCCTGGGTGGTCCCGGGGGATTTCGGGACCGGCAAGTTTTACCGGAGGCGCCCCCGGGAGTCAAGGCACAGAACCGCCTCAACCGGCCGGGATTTCAGGGAAAAGCGGGCCTGCGGGCCCTCGGGACGCCCGGCGATCCGCCCCGGTGAGCCCGTCTCCACGCCTTCGCTCCCCACTCCCCTACGGCCGGGGCTCACCACCCCTTCGCTCCAGGATCGCGTGGCACACGCCGCCTCCCACCGGCTCGTAGCCGGCTTCTCGGAACCAGACGACCACCGGGTCGTCCGGAGGCGTCGGCAGGCTCGCGAGGGTCGGGCGGCCCGCCGGCATGCAGCGCATCTGAACGACCAGATCGGGCAGGCGATCCCTCGTCTCGAGCTCCCGCACATAAAACTCCCGGATCTCGAGGTTCGCGGGTCGGGAGTACCACGAGGGGAACATCCAGATGGCCGGCGTGCGCGGTTGCAGGTCGGTCACCAGATAGCCCGCCGGGAAGTAGTCCATGAAGAGAACGGAGTCGGCCTCCCCTCGCCGCGCCTCGAGGTCGCCCCCGAGCTGTTCGAGGAACGACACGGTCTGCGAAGTGGTTCGAATCCCCGCCCAGGCGCCCGAAGGCACCTTCGCGTCGAGTTGGCGGATCGGCGCGTCGCGATAGGAGTGGGTCCACGATTCGAAGAGCACGAAGGCCAGCACCGGCAGCAACCACAGGCCCGACGCCGCTCGGAGGGAATCAGCCGCGCCGCTCCGAAGACCGTACGAGGAGATCCAACCCACGGCCATCAGGGCCGCGGCCGCGAAGCCGAGCGCACTGTTCCTCATCCCGGTCCCCGTCATCCAGACGATGACGAGGGCCGCCACCCACGAGGTCGCGACGACGATCCGGAAGGCCTGCACCGTCGAGCGATCGAAGCGATCGCCCAGCCGCCACAACCCGACTAGCGAAGCGCAGCCCAGGGTCACGATGTAGAAGGGCGTCGTCGTGAAGGGCTCGCGAATCGGCATGTAGAGCCGCGAAGCCACAACGGCGAGGGTCGCGAGGACGGCGAGCAGGCCGATCCTCCATCGCGAGTCTTCGACCCACGTCGCGACCCACCACGCCGCGCCCCAGATCGCGATCAGACCGGCGAACAGCTTCCACTGCAAACCGAACTCCGCCTGGATGCGCAGGAGTTTCTCGAAGCCACCCCCTTGCTGTCCGAACGCTTCGTTGAACTCACTGATGCGCGCGACGTCCGAAAGGTCGCCGAGCGAGAAGACCGTGATGACTGCGGCCGCGAGGCACGCACCCCCGGTAGCGAAGAGGGTCCGCAGAGTGAGGCGCCGAACGTCGTCCGCTTCGAAGCGCGTCGCCGCCAGCAGCGCGAGTCCGAGGGCCGCCGCGCCCGCGACCGCGAGTGGTGGATAGGCGAACGCGGCGACCGCGAGACATACGATCCCCGCTGCGAGATGCCCGGTGCGCGGAGGCAGCCGGATCGCCTGCGCGACGAGCAGTGCTCCACTCAGTATCCCGAGCTGACCGAGCACGTTGTAGCTCGGGCTCGGGAGCAGGAACGGCACGTAGGCGAGAGAGAGTGCTGCGCACACCGCACCCACGCGGCGCCCGAACCACTCTCCCATTGCCCCGTAGACGATGGCGGAAGCACCGAGGGCGAGCGCGAAGTAGAGGTGTCGCGCGAAGAGCACGAGGCCGTCGTTCGACCCCACCAGTTCGACATAGCCGCGAAAGAAGGGCGCGAGCAGCACCCCGGCGAGCTGCACCGTCGTGAGTTCGTCGACCAGGGGTCGATGCCCCAGCGCGAACGAATAGGGAAGTGCTGCGTAGAAGGCGTCGTCGGTGAAGTCGATGCCGAAGTGGAGCCGCACGTAGACGAACACGGCGACACCGATCCAGGGCAATGCGAATGCGGCGCCGCGCAGCGCATTCATCGGCCCGGGCTCGTATCCGATTCGCCCCCGGCCTCGTCGCCGTACTCCACCCAGGCGAGGGTGAGCCCGTGGGCGGGCGCCGTCGGGCCGGCTTCACCGCGATCGCGGGCCTCGAGGAGCGCCGCCATCGAACGGGGCTCGCGCCTCCCCTGCCCCACCTCGAGAAGCGTCCCGACGAGGTTGCGGACCATGTGCCGCAGGAACCCCGACCCCTCGAATTCGAAGAAGAGCTCACCCCCGGTCTCGCCAGAGACGGTGATCCTGTGGAGCGTTCGCACCGTGTGCTCGACATCGGAGCCGGCGGCCTGGAAGGAAGCGAAGTCGTGCTCGCCCTCGAGTTCCTTCGCGGCGATCCGCATGGCGGAGATATCGAGGGGTTGGGGGATGTGCACATAGCGGGCGGCGCGTAGCGGCGACCGCAGCGGCCCGTTCCAGACCGCGTAGAGATAGCTCTTTGTCTTCGCCTGCCGGCGCGGATCGAAGTCGGCGTCACAAGCCTCGGCTTCGAGCACGACGACATCGCGCGGCAGGTTGCCGTTCAGCGCCTTGAGGAGTGCTTCGGCATCGAGGTCGGTCTCGAGCGAAACACTCGCCACCTGGCCCGCTGCGTGCACGCCGGAGTCGGTACGCCCCGACCCGCGCACGATCATCTCACCCCCGCCGGCGAGCTTCTGCGCTGCCTCGACCAACGCCCCCTGCACGGTCCGCACGCCGTCGGGTTGGATTTGCCAACCCTCGAAGGCGGCGCCGTCGTACTCGAGGACGAGTCGGAAGTGTCGCATCGGCGTTCGAGTCAGACGCCGAGGCGCGCTTCCGCGATCTTCGCCGCGTTGAGTGCGGCGAGCCTCAGCGTGTCGGCGGTCAACCACATCAAGAGCCCGTGTTCGACCGACGGGTCTTCGCGCAGGCGGCCCACCACTGCGATATCGCGACCGGCGCTGTCGCGGGTCGAAGGGGTGATCTCCTCTTCGTCCCAGACTTCGAGGGCCGGGGCCTTGGCGAAGAGTTCTCGCGCCGATTCCACGGGAAGCGGTGCACGCGTTTCGATCGCGAGGCTGCTGCCGTCACCGGCGAAGGTGGGGACCTGCACTGCAGAGGCACTCACCTTGATCTCGGCACCGACCAGGCGCTGAACGTCGCGGGCGAGTTCGCGCTCGAGAGGGGCCGCGTTGTCGGCCTCGGCGTCGGCGGGGAGCGGGAAGCAATCGAAGGCCACCGGGTTCGCGAAGGCGTCACTCGGGGGCGGCTCCTTTTGATTGAGCAGGTGAATGGTCTCGTTCGAGAGCGCATCGATGCCCGAGCGCCCGGCGCGAGAAGATGCGTACAGCACGGTGCCCACCACGCGCTCGATGCCCGCACTGCCCTCGACCGCCGCCAGCACGTGCGACCACGCCAGCGCCACGCCCGCGGGCGAAGCCACCAGCGGGGCCCTTGCGATCGTGCTCGGGTTGCTGAGATCCGCGACGTAGAGCGGCACCTCCTGGCTCGCCGCCATCGCTCCCGACGCGTCCACGCACGGCACTTCGTTCTGCAGCGCTTCGCGCACCAGATCGAGGGCCGCCGCCTGCGGCGTACACACGATCAACACATCGAAACCGCGCAGCGTCTTGGGAGCCGATTCGATCGGGATGAAGTCCGCTTCGAACTCGACTTCCTCACCGATCGAGCGATCCGTCGCGAAGGCCTTGATCTCCTCGACCGGGAAGCGGCGATCGGAGAGCACGGAGAGAAGCTCGCGACCGAGCGCTCCGCTCGCACCCGCGACCGCTATTCGAAGACCGTTCGTCCCCCCGCCCATCAGCTTCCGAGTGCCTCCAGCACCTTGTCGCCCATCTCGACGCAGCCGATGGTCGGGCGATCTTCACCGGGCAGGACGATGTCTCCCGTGCGATGTCCCGCATCGAGCACGCTCGATACCGCGTCGCGAATCTCGTTCGCGGCGTCGAAGGCCGAAAACGAGTGCTCGAGCAGCATTGCGGCACTCATAATCGCGGCAAGCGGGTTCGCGAGATCCTGCCCCGCGATGTCGGGGGCCGAGCCGTGCACGGGCTCGTAGAGACCGAGCCCGCCTTCCGCGAGGCTCGCCGAAGGCAGCATGCCCAGCGATCCCGTGATCATCGCGGCTTCGTCACTGAGGATGTCGCCGAAGAGGTTCCCCGTCACGATCACGTCGAAGCGGTTCGGCTCTTTCAGCAACAACATCGCGCACGAATCGACCAGCTGATGCGCGAGTTCGACGTCGGGATAGTCTTTCGCGACCTCGTCGCACACCTCCATCCACAGCTGCGACACCTCGAGCACGTTGGCCTTGTGGACCTGCGTCAGGTGCTTGCGGCGGCCGCGGGCCGCCTCGAATGCGATGCGGCAGATGCGCGCGATCTCGTTCTCGTCGTACACCATCGCGTTGATGGCCTTGCGCACGGGGCCACTGCGGTCGATCTCGCGCGGTTCGCCGAAGTAGATGCCCCCGGTGAGTTCGCGCACGACCAGCATGTCGATGCCGTCGACCACCTCGGGGCGCAGGCTGCTCGCGTCCTTCAGCGCGCTGAAGACCTGCGCGGGACGCAGGTTGGCGAACAGCCCGAGCGCCTTGCGAATGCCGAGCAGCCCCTTCTCCGGGCGCGTGTCGACGGGCATGTCGTCCCACTTGGGACCGCCCACGGCGCCCAGCAGGATGGCGCGCGACTCGCGGCAGAGTTCCACCACGTCGTCGCCGAGCGGCGTGCCCTTGGCATCGATCGACGCACCGCCGATCAGCGCCTCCTCGAACTTGAGATTGAGTATGTCGTGCTTGCCCGCCACGGCTTCGAGCACGCGCTGGGCCTGCCTCGTGACCTCGGGACCGATCCCGTCACCGGGCAGTACCACAATGCGATCCATCTTCTTTCCTTGTCCTTCTTCTGTTCAGCTGGGGATGGGACGTACGGTCAGATGCCCTTGGGCGCCGTCACCTGTCGTCTCTGCTTGTGCCATTCGAGCTTGTTCAGCGCGTGTACGTAGGCCTTGCCGCTCGCGACGAGCACGTCCTCGTGGGCGCCGCGGCCGATCACCCGGCGGCCTTCTTCGCTCACCGTGACCGACACCTCGCCCAATGCGTCGAGGCCCGCCGTCACCGCATGCACCTGGTACTTCTCGAGCACGCTCTTCGTCTCCGTGAGCTCGCTGATCCCCTTGAAGATCGCGTCCACGGGCCCGACGCCCAGGCTCGTCACCTTGCGGTTCACGCCGTCGACCTTGATCTCGACCGTTGCACTCGGCGTACCGAAGGTGCCGCAGGTGATCGAGAGTTCGCCCAATTCGAAGCGATCGTCGTCGGCTTCGACCATGTCGGCCACGATGGCCTCGATGTCTTCGTTGAAGATCGTCTTCTTCGCGTCGGCGAGGTTCTTGAAGCGCACGAAGGCCTTCTCGAATTCGTCGCCTTCGACCGAGAGGCCCAGTTCGTCGAGGCGCTCGCGAAAGGCGTGACGCCCCGAGTGCTTGCCGAGCACGAGTTCGTTCGATGCTCGCCCGATCGATTCCGGCGTCATGATCTCGTAGGTGATCGCCGCCTTGAGCACGCCATCCTGGTGGATCCCCGCCTCGTGGGCGAAGGCGTTGTCGCCGACGATCGCCTTGTTGGGCTGCACCGAAACGCCAGTGATCGAGGAGAGCAGCCGACTCGCGGGATAGATCTCTCGTGCGTTGATCTCGGTATCGACGCCCGGGAAGCGATCCTTGCGCGTGCGGATCGACATCACGACTTCTTCGAGGGAGGTGTTACCGGCGCGCTCGCCGATGCCGTTCACCGTGCACTCCACCTGCCGGGCACCGGCGCCGACCGCCGCGAGGCTGTTCGCCACCGCCAGGCCGAGGTCGTTGTGGCAGTGCACGGAGAAGATCGCCTTGTCGCTACCCGGGATCTGCTCGCGGAGATAGCTGATCAACGCCGCGTACTCATCCGGCGTCGTATAACCCACCGTGTCCGGCACGTTCAGCGTCGACGCCCCCGCTTCGAGGGCCGCGCTGAACACCTGCACCAGGTAGTCGCGATCCGAACGTGTCGCGTCCTCCGCCGAGAACTCGACATCGTCCACCAGCCCGCGCGCCTGGCGTACGGCGCGATCGACCTCCTCGAGCACCTGCTCGCGGGTCATCCGCAGTTTGTATTCGAGATGGATGTCACTCGTCGCGATGAAGGTGTGGATGCGCGGCTTTGCGGCCTTCTCGAGGGCCTGCCCCGCGCGTGCAATGTCTTCGACGCCGGTGCGCGCGAGCCCGCAGATCACGGGGCCCCGCACCTCGGCCGCCACCGCCACCACCGATTCGAAATCGCCTTCGCTCGCGATCGGGAAACCCGCCTCGATGATGTCCACACCGAGCCGTTCGAGCTGGCGCGCCAGCGTCAGCTTCTCCTGGTGGTTCATGCTGCAGCCGGGCGACTGCTCGCCGTCGCGCAGGGTGGTGTCGAAGATGCGGATCGAGTCTTCACTCATGACGGTCTCCCGGATGCGCCATCGCGCCCGACTTCACTGATCGACGTGACCGACGCGGCCTCCGCCGACGCCTCGCTCGCCTCCTCGCCCCCGCTCTCGAGCACGCTTGCGAGCTCGAGGGACTTCCCGGTGCGCAGGCGGTAGAGCATCTCGAAGGGGCCCGAACTCACGTAGATGATGGCGACGATGAAGAAGCTCACCTGGGGGATCGCGATCAATGCGATGAAGACCACCACCGTGATCGTCACCGCGCGGTAGCCCGAGAACTTCGGCAGATCCTTGTTGCTGCGATACGGGATGGGCGAAACCATCAACAGGCCGACCGCCGCCACGCCAAGCGCGGGCAACACGGCGGGCACGTTGATGTGGATGCCGGCTTCGCGCAGGAAGCTCACGAACCACACCGTCGACACCACCATCCCGGCCGCCGAGGGGCTCGGCAGCCCGTCGAAGCGCCCGAGGTAGCGGCCGGCCGTCACGTTGTAACGCGCCAGCCGAAGCGAAGCGCAGGCCGTGTACGTGAAGGCCATCACCCACCCGGTCCAGCCCAGTTCCATGAAGTGGCCGAAGTGGAAGGCGATCATGGCCGGCGCGACGCCGAACGAAACCGTGTCGGCGATCGAGTCGTACTCCTGGCCGAACTTGCTCACGGAGTTGGTGAGGCGCGCAGCTCGACCGTCGAGCACGTCGAAGATGCCCGCCACGAGGATCGCCCACGAGGCCTGCACGGGGTCGCCCGTGCTCGCCTTGGCGATCGCGTAGAAGCCCGCGGCGAGGTTCCCCGTGGTGAGGATGTGCGGGATCAGGGGCGCAAAGCCCTGCCCGCCCCTGCGCCTGCGCGGACCGCGTCGCCGGCGGCGACCGCGTCGCGCGCCTTTCCCCTGGGTCGGCACCTGCGGTTCGTTCGATTCCATCGCGTGCCTCCTGTGTGAGAGGCGTGGTACGGGGCGTGATCGATCGTGCGAACTAGTTCTTCGCGCGATCGACCAGCTGTCGTTCCTTCAGCCACGGCATCAGCCCGCGCAGCCGCGCACCGACCTCTTCCATCGGGTGCTCGGCGGCCTGGCGTCGCATGGCCTTGAAATTCACGTTGCCGCTCTTGTTCTCGAGGATGAAGTTCTTGGCGAACTCACCGCTCTGGATCTCCGCCAGGATGTCCTTCATGCGCGCCTTCGTGTCGGCGTCGATCACGCGCGGGCCGCTCACGAAGTCGCCGTACTCGGCGGTGTTCGAGACCGAGTATCGCATGTTCGCGATGCCGTCCTGGTAGACCAGGTCGACGATCAGCTTCACTTCGTGGATGCACTCGAAGTAGGCCATCTCGGGGGCGTAGCCGGCTTCGACGAGGGTTTCGAAGCCCGCCTTCATGAGCGCCGTGAGGCCGCCGCAGAGCACGGCCTGCTCGCCGAAGAGATCGGTCTCGGTCTCTTCCTTGAACGTGGTCTCGATGATGCCGGCGCGGCCGCCGCCAATCGCGCTCGCGTAGGCGAGTGCGATCTGCAGGGTGTCACCCTCGGGATCCTGGTGGACGGCGACCAGACAAGGCACGCCGCGACCGTTCTCATAGTGATCGCGCACGGTGTGGCCGGGGCCCTTGGGCGCGACCATGAACACACCCACGCCTTCGGGCGGCGAGATCGCCTCGAAGTGGATGTTGAAGCCGTGGGCCACTGCGAGGTAGTTGCCCGGCTCGAGGTTCGCCTCGATCTCGTTCGTGTAGATGTCCGCCGCGAGTTCGTCGGGCAGGGTCAGCATCACGATGTCGGCGCGGCTCGCGGCATCGGCCACCGTCGCGACGGCGAGGCCGGCGCCTTCGGCCTTGGCCCAGCTCGCCGAGTCCTTGCGTAGGCCGACGACGACGTTGACACCCGAGGCGTTCAGGTTCTGGGCGTGGGCGTGGCCCTGGCTGCCGTAGCCGATGATCGCCACGGTCTTGCCATTCAGGCGGCCGAGGTCCGCGTCTTTGTCGTAATAGATGTTGAGTGCCATGGTTCTCGCAGTTCCTTTTGCGCGCGCACGGGTGCCGTGGGAAACGCTCGGGTTGTCTCGTATTGGGGCTGGGGCCGAGGCCAGCGGGTCTCGACACCGGGGAACGGCCGGGGCGGCCGCGGGGTTCGAGCGCAGGATGCGCTAAGCCCGCGAGGCTACGAGAGATTTCAGCCCTTGTCCACACCGGCGGGCGGTTCGAAGCGCTCGCGGGTGCGGGTCACCTCGGCTTCCGCGCGACGCACGTAGCGCGGGGCGAGGGAAGCGGCGTCCCCGCCCTCTCCGGCGGCGAGGCGAAGGGCGGCGAGGCGACCGATGTGGCTTGCGCTCGCCTCGGCGAGCTCGGGCTCGAGGGCGATCGCGTTCGACCCGAGCCGTTCTCGCAGGCGATCGCCCACGATGGCGGCCCCCTCACCGACGATGCGCAGGGGACCGGCGAGTCGGTCGGCCAACTCGTCGGCGGTGTAGACGAGTTCGGGCAGCAGGTCGTCGCGCGGTGTCGCGCCATCGGCCGTGACATCGAAGGCCGCCGCGTACACCTCGCCGCGTTGCGCATCGAGGGCGGCGATCACGGGCGCATCGCCCGGCCCGGCCGCCAGCGCCAGCGCCTGCAGCGTAGAGATGCCGATCACCGGAACATCGAGCCCGAAGACCAGGCCCTTCACCGTCGCCACTCCGATGCGAAGGCTCGTAAACGAACCGGGGCCGAGGGAGACCGCAATCGCACCGAGGGATTCGATCGTCGTCCCGCCATCGACGAGTACGCGATCGACCAGCGGCAAGAGGCTCTCGGCCTGCTGACGCGAGGTCGTCGCCGCGTGTTCGACGACGACCTTGTCGCCTTCGAGCAGTGCCGCGCTCG
This sequence comes from Myxococcota bacterium, assembly GCA_028278345.1. Taxonomy (GTDB): domain Bacteria; phylum Myxococcota_A; class UBA9160; order UBA9160; family UBA4427; genus DUBZ01. The sequence continues at coordinate 27,251 of JANQEL010000020.1, read as the reverse complement.
CGATACGACTCGCACTGCAGAGCGCGAGCACCGGGGAGTCGGGAGTCACGGTCATCTCTCGTCGCGCGCTACAGCCCGGTCCCGCGCAGCCACTCGACGAACACGCCCCAGTGGCGCGAGAGATCGTTCCAGAAGGCCAGCCCCATCAACATCAGGATGAAGGTCAGCCCGATCTGCTGGACGATCTCGCGGCTGCGCAGCGAGATCGGCGAGCGCTTGATGCCCTCGACGATGATGATCAGCGCCTGGCCGCCATCGAGGATCGGGATCGGCAGCAGGTTCAGAAAGCCGAGGTTGATCGAGATGAAGATCATGGTGTTGAGGTAGTAGTGCCAACCCATGTCGAGGCTCTTGCGCGCGACCTCGGCGATGCCGATCGGCCCCGAGACGTTTTCGAGCCCGACGTCCCCGGAGACGAGCTTGCCGAGGCTGCGCAGGAAGAGCCCTGCCCGCTCGATCGTCATCTCCGTGGCCTTCGGGATCGAGACCAGGGGGTTCAGGATCTTCTCGATGTGGGTCGCGCCCTGGAGCGTCGGGAAGCCGTGGGCGATGCCGATCTGATAGACCTTCTGCTCCATGCCGCGGATCTCGAGGGGGTGCGGCACCTTGCGTTCCCGCGGCGCCACCGCGACGGTGCTCGTCTCGCCGGCACGCGCGTAGGTGATGTCGAGGCTGCGTCCGCCGCTCGTGCGCACCAGCTCGGCGAAGGTCGCGAAGCTGCCGATCGGGTCGCCGTCGACGGCCAGGATGAGGTCACCGGGCTCGAAACCCGCGGTGTCGGCGGGCATGTCCTCGACGACGCTGCGCACGAGCACCGCGGCGGGAATCAGGCCGAAGGCCGCGAGATCCGTCTCGACGGGTACGGTGAGTTCGACCGTCTCGGTTTCGGGCGGGGTGCCGCGCTCGATCGTGAGCGCCACCTGCGAACCCGCCAACTGCTCGCCGTACGCCTGCGCGAGCGCTTCCCAGTCTTCGACCTCGCTTCCGGCCACCGCCTGGATACGGTCGCCCGAGAGCAGGCCCGCCAGGGCCGCGGGAGAGGACGCCTCGGGCACGCCGATTAGCGTGGGCAGCCGGCGATGGCCGACGCCGATCCAGCCGACTTCGATCACGCCGCCGAATTCGTCCATGCCCGAGCGGGTCTCGACCGGCACGGAGAGCGAGAGCGCCTCGCCGGCCCGTTCGATGTCGAGCATCAGGGTCGCATCGCCCTGCCCGCGGATCGCCTGGTCGACGACATCCCAGCTCGACACGGCCTCACCGTTGATCGCGAGGATCTTGTCGCCCGCGCGCAGACCGGCTTCCTCGGCGGGCGAGTGCGTCTCGACCATGCCCACCACGGGGGAGAGCTGGGGCAGCCCCGCCGCCAGCACACCCATGAAGGCGATCACCGGCAGCAAGAGATTCATCAACGGCCCAGCGAAGGTGATGGCGAGCTTCTGCCATGTCGACTTCGCGTTCAGATACTCGTCGGGGCGCGCATCGGGGACGTAGTCGGGCTCTTCCCCCTGCACCCCCTGCATCTGCTCGCCGAGCATCTTCACGAAGCCGCCGAGCGGGAACCAGGCGATCACGTACTCGGTGCCGCCGCGCTCCCAGCGCATGCGCATGTTCCCGAAACCGATCGGCGCTCCGAAACCGAGCGAGAACTTCAGTACTCGCACGCCACACCACTTGGCCACCAGGAAGTGGCCCAGCTCGTGGACGAAGATCAGGATCCCAAGCATCGGGATCACGGCGAACAGGTAGTCGAGAAAGGTCATGCCACTCCCTGGACCGAACCCGTCTTCGGGCCGTCCGAGGCTTCGAGGCGCTCGCGAGCCTGCGCCCGCGCCCACCCGTCTGCAGCCAGGATATCGGCCAGACTGTCGACCACGAGACCGGCTTTTTCGGCGAGATGGGCATCGAGCACCGCAGCATTGGTGCGGGCGATCTCACCGAACGGAATCTCACCGGCAAGAAAGGCCGCCACGCTCACTTCGTTGGCCGCGTTGAGCACCGCGGGGGCGGCTTCGCTCCCGGCGAGGGCGCGATAGGCCAGATCGAGGCACGGGAAGGTCTCGCGATCCGGGGCCTCGAAGTCGAGGCGCCCCGCGTCCGCCAGGTCGAGGCGGGGGATCTCGAGGGCAACGCGCTCGGGGTGCGCCAGGGCCACAGCGATCGGCACGCGCATGTCGGGCAGGCCCAGCTGGGCCAGCACCGAGGTATCGCGAAACTCGACCAACGAGTGCACGATCGACTGCGGGTGCACCACGACGTCGATCTGCTCGGGGGCCACGTCGAACATCCAGCGCGCCTCGATCACCTCGAGCCCCTTGTTCATCAGGCTCGCCGAATCGATGGTGATCTTCGCCCCCATGTCCCAGTTGGGATGATCGAGGGCTTCTTCGACGCTGGCACTCTCGATGCGTTCGGCCTCCCACCCGCGGAACGGGCCGCCGGAGCAGGTGAGGATGATGCGCGAGACGTCCTCGGGGCGTTGGCCCGAGAGCGCCTGGAAGATCGCGCTGTGTTCACTGTCGACGGGAAGCAGCGTCACGTCGTGGACCTTCATCTCGCGCAGCACGAGGGCCCCAGCCATCACCATGACTTCCTTGTTCGCGAGCGCGATGTCGCGCCCGGCGCGCACGGCGGCCAGGGTCGGTGCGAGGCCAACGGCGCCCACGAGCGCCGCGACGACGAGATCGCACGGCTCGTGGGTCGCGACGGCTTCGAGACCGGCATCGCCCGTGTGCAACGCGATGCCGCGCTCGTCGAGCTTCACCCGCTTGCGCAGTTCGTTGGCGCCGGCTTCATCGGCCACGGCGACGCACTTCGGAGCGAAGCGCTCGATCTGCTCGGCGAGCAGTTCGATGTTGCGGCCGGCTGCGAGAGCCTCGACCGAAAAGCCATCCGGGTTCTGGGCGACGACTTCGAGGGTCTGGGTGCCGACGCTCCCGGTGCTCCCGAGAACCGAAAGCCGCTTCACGACTCGCCCTGTTCGTCTGCGCCGTTCGGGTCGCCCTTGGCCTGCTCTCCCGTCAGCCCGAAGCGCCGCTCGCGCGACTGGTAGTCGACGATCGCGTCGACGAGCTGCTCTTCGCGGAACTCGGGCCACATGACGGGCGTATTGAAGATCTCCGCGTACGCGATCTGCCACAGCAGGAAGTTCGATACCCGCGACTCGTTGCCGGTTCGGATCAACAGATCCGGATCGGGCAGATCCGGCGCGTAGAGGTAGGCGGCGAAGGTCTTCTCATCGAGGTTTTCGGGGTCGATCTTCCCGGCCTCGGCGTCGCGCATGAGCTTCTGCGCCGCGTCGACGATCTCCTGGCGTGCGCCGTAGGAGAGCGCGAAGGCCAGGGTCATGCCGGTGTTGTTCGCCGTCTTCTTGAGGGCGTGATTCACGACGAAGCGCGCCGTGCGGGGCAGCCGGTCGAGGCGACCGATCGCGCGCACGCGCACGTTCTTCTCCATGATCTCGGGGAGTTCCTTGTCGAGGTACTCCTCGAGCAGGCCCATGAGCGAACGCACCTCGCCCTTCGGTCGGTTCCAGTTCTCGAGGGAGAAGGCGTAGAGGGTGAGGGTCTTGATGCCGAGGTCGTGCGCCTTGCGCACCACCGCGCGCACCGACTCGACCCCCTCGCGGTGACCGGCCGTGCGATCCAGACCGCGCTCCTGGGCCCAGCGCCCATTGCCATCCATGATGATGGCCACGTGGGCGGGCATGCGGTCGGGATCGAGAGGTGGGGCACCGGCCAACGTTAGACCTCCAGGACTTCCTGTTTTTTCTGCTCGGTGAGCTGATCGATCTGGCCCGTGTAGTCGTTGGTGAGATCCTGCACGTGCTTGTCGCCGCGGTGGCGGTCGTCCTTCGGCAGGGTGCCGTCGCCTTCGAGGTCCTTCAGCATCGCCATCGCGTCGCGGCGCGCTTCGCGCACGCCGACCTTGTGTTCTTCAGCGCTCTTGCGCACCTGCTTCACGAGTTCCTTGCGGCGCTCTTCGGTCAGAGGCGGAATCGTGATGCGGATGACCTTGCCGTCGTTCGCCGGGTTGAGGCCGAGTTCGCTCGCCTGGATGGCGCGCTCGATGTCACCGAGGGCGCTCTTGTCGAAGGCCGTCACCACCAGCATGCGCGGATCGGGGGCCGAGAGATTCGCGAGCTGGTTCAGCGGGGTCTGGGCGCCGTAGTAGTCGACCATGATGCCGTCGAGCAGCGAGGTGCTCGCGCGGCCGGTGCGAATGCGCAGGAGATCCTTGCGGTAGCTCTTGACCGACTTCTCCATCGCCTCCTTGGCTTCTTCGTAGACGAGTTCGAGATCTTCTTCGGCCATGATCTGCTGCTCCCTTCGGTTACGGCTACCCCGTCACCAGGGTGCCGACGGTTTCGCCGCCAACCACCTTGGTGAGATTGCCCGCCACGCCCATGTCGAAGACGACGATCGGCAGGTTGTTCTCGTTGCACAGCGCGATCGCCGCCTGGTCCATGAACTGGAGGCCTTCGCGAATCGCCTGATCGAAGGTGATGCGGTCGAAGCGCTTGGCATCCGGATTCTTGTGGGGATCGCTGTCGTAGACACCGTCGACCTGGGTCGCCTTCAAGATCACGTCAGCGTGGATCTCGGCCGCGCGAAGCGCCGCCGCGGTGTCCGTGCTGAAGTACGGGTTGCCCGTGCCGCCGCCGAAGATGACGATGCGCCCCTTTTCGAGGTGACGCACGGCGCGCCTTCGGATGTAGAGCTCGGCCACCTGCGAGATCTCGAGGGCCGAGAGCACGCGGGTCGAGAGCCCGAGCTTCTCCAGCGGATCCTGCAGGGCCATCGCGTTCATCACGCTCGCGAGCATGCCCATGTAGTCCGCGTTGGCGCGATCCATGCCCTCTTTCGCGGCGGTCATGCCGCGAATGATGTTGCCGCCGCCCACCACGATGCTCACTTCGACGTCCATCGCGCGCACTTCGCGGATCTGCTCCGCAATGCCGCCGATGACCGCGGGATTGATCCCGAAGCCGTCTTCCCCGGCGAGGCCTTCGCCGGAGAGCTTGATGAGTACGCGTCGATAGGCGGCCTGCGCCATCAGCCCTGGGCCTCTCCGAGCTTGAAGCGAACGAACGAAGCGACCGAGAGGTCCTTGTTCACGCCTGCGAGCATCTTGGTCACCGAGGTGTCGGGGTCCTTCACGAAGGGCTGCTCGAGCAGGCAGTTCTCCGCGTAGAACTTGTTGATGCGACCGTCGACGATCTTGTCGACGATGTTCTCGGGCTTGCCGCTCTCGAGGGCCTGGTTGCGCAGGATCTTCTTCTCGCCCTCGATCACGTCGGAGGGCACGCCATCGCGGTCGATCGCGATGGGGGTCGGGTCGATGGCCGCGACGTGCATCGCGAGGTCGCGCGCGACTTCGCTGTAGTCGCCGCCGTCGCCGCCGTTCAGGCCGACGACCACGCCGAGCTTGCCGCCGGCGTGGATGTAGGAGCCGACGACCGCGTCCGAAGCGACGCGCGAGACGCGTTTCAGCGCGATGTTCTCGCCCATCGTGGCGGCGGCGTTGGTCACGGCGGCTTCGACGGTTTCGTCACCGAGGCTGAGGGCGCCCGCGGCCTCGGCGCTGTCGATCTTCCCGTCCTTCACGATCGCGTCGGCGATCTTCTGGGCGAGGGCCTGGAAGTCGTCGGTCTTGGCGACGAAGTCGGTCTCGCAGCCGAGCTCGATCATCACGCCACTACCGCCGTCGATCGCGACAGCCACGGTGCCTTCGCTGGTCTCCCGACCGGCGCGCTTGCCCGCCTTGGCGAGGCCGCGCTCGCGCAGCAGCTCGATCGCGCGCTCCACATCGCCTTCGGCTTCGGTGAGCACCTTCTTGCAATCCATCATTCCGGCGCCCGTCATCTCGCGAAGCGCCTTTACATCACTGGCTGAAATGCCCGCCATGGGTCTTTCCTTCCTTCTTCTCTCTGCGTCCTGCCCATCCCGTGGATGGCTGACTGTGTTGACTTGGTTGCTGGATCCGGGGCTGCGGTTCACGCTCGCATGGGGCTGCCCGCGGCGCGGCGCCGGCGGAGCGATGGCCCGAGCTCGCGACCGGCCTAGCTCTCGCTGGGTGCGGCGCCCTCGTCGGCCTTCGGCACTTCTGCTTCCGCCGGCTTCGCCTCGGCTTCAGCGGGCGCGGCATCGGCGGGCTTGGCGTCGGCGGCCTTGGCATCGGCGGCCTTGGCCTTCGCGTCCTTGCCCTCTTCGTCCTCGTTCCAGCCTCCCACGCTGCGGGTCCTCCCGGAACCGGCACCGTCCTTGGCGCTACGGCTGCGGCGCGGGGCCTGCTTGATCTCGACGACGCGGCGCCCGGTGGCGGCGGCCGGCTTCTCGTCCTTCTCCGCCTTGGGTTCCGACGCCACCTTCTCGGCGTGGGCCGCGGCGCCCTCGATGCAGGCATCCGCGAAGGCGTTGCAGTAGAGCTCGATCGCGCGGATGGCGTCGTCGTTACCGGGGATCGGGTAGTCGATGTTGCGGGGGCTGCAATTGCTGTCCACCACGCCCACGACGCTGATGCCGAGGCGCTGGGCTTCGCTCACCGCGATCGCTTCCTTGCCGACGTCGATCACGACGATCGCGGCCGGCAGCCGCGCCATCTCGCGCATGCCGGCGAGGCTCTTCGCGTACTTGTCGACCGCGCGGTTCACGCGGGCGAGTTCCTTCTTCGAGAGGGCGTCGCGCTTCTCTTCGTCGCCCTGGATCTCGAGCAGGCTCTTGTAGTGATCGATCGACTTCTTGACCGTCTTCCAGTTGGTCATCATGCCGCCGAGCCAGCGCGAATTGACGAAGGGCTGCTTCGCGCGCTGTGCCGCGGCTTCGATGTGCGGCGCGGCCTGCCGCTTGGTGCCCACGAAGAGAACGCTCTTGCCGTCGCCCGTCACCTCGCGCACGTGATCGAGTGCGCGGCGGAACATCGGAAGCGTCTGGTCGAGATCGATGATGTGGGTGCCGTTGCGTTCGCCGAAGATGAAGCCCTTCATCTGCGGGTTCCAACGGTGGGTCTGGTGACCGAAATGGACACCGGCTTCGAGCAGGGCTCGAATGCTGACCTCGGTGGCTTCCATGGCCTCGGCCATGGTGCCAACAGCCGATTGAGAGTTGTCAGCGGGGGGTGCAGCAGCTGCGGACGCAGGCGCGTCGGCTGCGGCGGTCGGATCGACCGTCGTCTCACTCATTGCAGTTCTCCTTGTGCGGTTGTGCCTCCGCCCGACTGGCCGCGGAACCCCCAACCCGGGGTCGCGTGGAACCCGGGCACCGCAGGGGCGGCGTCGGACGTGTGTTTTTGAGCGCGCGGCAGCTTAGCGTCTCAGCCGCCGGCGTGCCCCCTTCCAAAGGGTCGAAATACCACGAGAATTTTCGAAATCGATGGGACGCCGGCCGCCGGGCCCCGGCCGCGTTTCGATACGCGATTTCCCGCCTACGTCGTGTATTCGGCGTTGATGCGGACGTAGTCGTAGCTGAGGTCGCAGGTCCATATGCGCGCCTTCGAGCGCCCCGCGCCGAGGTGGACGGCGATCTCGACCTCGTCCTGCGTGAGCCCCTTCTCGGCGCGCTTGCGGGCGGCGGCTCCCGCCGAGGCGCCCCCCTTGAAGACGGGAACGCCGCAGAGCTTCACCTCGACCCGCGGCAGCGCGAGACGGATGCGCCCCGCTCCGATCGTCTGGAGGATGCGGCCCCAATTCGGATCGCGGCCGAAGATCGCGGTCTTCACCAGCATCGAGTTCGCGATGCGTCGCGCCGCTCTTTCGGCCTCGGCCGGGTTCGCCGCACCGGTCACGTCGATCGTGACCAGCTTGGTCGCGCCCTCGCCGTCGCGCGCGAGCATGCGCGCCAGTTCTTCGGCGACGTCGAAGAGCGCGGCCTCGAAGCGCTTCGCCCCCGGGCTCTTCGGCGTGCGCAGCACGGCGTTCTCCGCGTAGCCGTTCGCGAGCAGGATCACGCTATCGCTCGTCGAACCCTCGCCGTCGACGGTCACGCGATTGAAGGTCTGGTCCGCCACGCGCTTGAGCGCGCCGCGCAGATAGGTCGGGGTGGCCGCCACGTCGGTCACCAGAAAGGACAACATGGTGGCCATGTCGGGTTCGATCATTCCCGAGCCCTTGGCGATGCCCGCGATGCGCACGTTCTTGCGTCCGACGATCGCCCGCTCGCTGGCGAGCTTCGCGAACGTGTCGGTGGTGCGGATCGCTTCGCCGGCATCGCGCAGGCCGCCCGAGTCGAGGCCCTGGGAGGCGCTGCGGATCCCGGCGCGAATCTTTGCCATGGGAAGGGGTTCGCCGATCACCCCCGTCGAGGCGACGAACACCTCCTTCGCCTTGCAGCCGAGGGTCTTCGCGGTCGCGGCCGCCATCGCTTCGGCATCGCGCCGTCCGCGCGCGCCCATCGCCACGTTCGAACAGCCGCTGTTCGCCACGATCGCGCGGGCCTTGCCGGCCTTCGCGCATTGGCGTGACCACTCGACCGGCGCACCCACCACCGTCGAGCGCGTGAAGACCGCCGCCGCCGTTGCCGGCACCTCGCTCTCGATCAGGGCGAGATCGAGTTCACCGCGCTGCGCCTTCACGCCGCAGTGGACGCCCGCATAGCGAAAACCGGGCACGCGAAGCGGCGCGGGATGAGGTGACCTCGCTGTCATGTCGGGCAGGTATAGCGAAGCGGCTCGCGTTGAAGCACTCGGCGTGGCGGCGTGCGACCATTCCTCCCATCGATCGAAGCACGGGAGCCCGGCCATGCTCAACAGCACGAAGGACCGCACGAGCGCACCGGAGTACCGAACGCAGTACGAGAGTTTCGAACTCACCCCGCTCACGCCCCACATCGGTGCCGAGATCCGCGGCCTCGACGTCTCGCGGCCCCTCAGTGACGAAGAAGACCTCGAACTCCGCCAGGCGTTCCAGGACTGGATGGTGCTGGTGATTCGCGATCAGGAACTCACGCGCGAACAGCACAAGGCCTTCGGTCGGCGCTTCGGCAAGCTCCACACGCACCCCATGCACAAGGGGGGACATCGCGGGAGCGATCCCGAGATCCTTCCGGTCGTGACCACCGCCGACGCGGCCTACACCGCCGGCGACGGCTGGCACACCGACGTGACCTGCGACGAGATCCCGCCCTTCGGTTCGATGCTCTACGTGAGCGAAGTGCCACCGAACGGCGGCGGCGACACCCTCTACGCCGACATGGCCCTGGCCTGGGAACTGCTGTCGGATCCAGTGAAGCAGATGCTCGAACCCCTCGAAGCGGTGCACGACGGCGCGATCCCCTACGTGGGCGCCTATCGCTCGACACCGCCGGAAGGGGGCTACCCCCGCAATCGCCACCCGGTGGTGATCCGACATCCCGATACCGGCCGCAAGATCCTGTACGTCAACAGCGGCTTCACATCACACATCGTCGGTCTCACACCCATCGAGAGTCGCGCAATCCTCGAGATGCTCTACCGGCACATCGCCTCGACACCGAGGCTTCACTGTCGTGTGACCTGGGAGCCCGGCACCCTCACCTTCTGGGACAACCGTTGCACCCAGCATCACGCGGTCTGGGATTACTATCCCCACACGCGGCGCGGCGAGCGGGTTTCGGTGGTGGGCGAGAAGCGACCGAGTCGCTAACCGCAGGGTCAGTGGCGCGCGCGGTCGCCCCAGATCTCCTGCAACCGACGATCGCGTCCGCAGCCGCTGCGGTAGAAGCGGTAACGGATCGGGTTCTTCTGGTAATAGTCCTGATGGTAGGCCTCGACCGGAAAGAACTTCGCCGTCGGTAGGATCTCCGTCACGACCGCTTGCTTCGCGAACTCGGCCACGACGCGGGCCTTCGACGCTTCGGCTGCGGCCCGCTGGGCGTCACCCGCAACGAAGATCGCGCTGCGATAACTCGGCCCCTTGTCGCAGAACTGACCGCGCGCATCGAAGGGGTCGATGTTGACCCAGAAGAGGTCTAGCAATTGTTGATAGGTCACCACCTTCGGGTCGTAAGTGACCCTCACGGCCTCGTAGTGGCCGTCGTGGCGCCCGGAGTACGTCGGGTTCGGGTGACTTCCACCGGTGAACCCGGAAACCGCGTCGCTCACGCCCTCGGTCTCCTGGAAGAGCGCTTCGACGCACCAGAAGCAGCCACCGGCAAAGACCGCTTCCGCGGCCCATACGGGGGCTGAGATCAGGAGAGCGGTCGCGACGAGCAAGGCACGGATCGTTGTCATGCCCTGTATACGCGTCGACATGCGAAAGGTTACGCCGCTCAGGCCCCGCAGCACTTCTTGTACTTCTTGCCGCTACCGCACGGACACGGATCGTTGCGCCCGACCTTGCCCGGGGTGCCTTCCTTCTTGCCGCGCTGGGTTCCCCTCGCCTGCTCCGGGGTGGCGGCGTCGCTGTCCTTGGGGTTCTGCGCGTGGCGCACCGTCTGGACCTTCGGCATCGGGAGCGCGAAGCGGAAGAGCACCTCGGCGGCCTGATCGTCCATGCGTTGCTCGGTGTCGGCGAAGAGCGCGAAACCCTCCCGCTGATACTCGACCTTGGGATCCTTCTGTGCGTAACCGCGCAGGCCGATGCCCTCGCGCAGGCCGTCCATCGTGTGCAGGTGATCCTTCCACTGGGTGTCGAGCACCTGCAGCATGATGTCGCGCTCGAAGACCTCGAACTGGGGATAACCGAGTTCGCTGAATTCCTCGGCGAGTTCTTCGCACTTCTGCTTCTTGTCCTCGAGGATCTTGTGCAGCACCTCGAGGAGCGCGCGTCCGAACTCGTCGCTGTCGTCTTCGGGCTGGCCGTTGGCGTTCACGAAGGGGCGCTCGCCGGCAACGAGGGTCAGGCCGAAGTGCTTCTCGACGGCGGTGATGATCTCGTCGACCGCCTCGTCTTCGGGGGAACCCTTTGCCGGCCAGTGTTCCTGGATGATGTTGACCACGATGCCTTCGATGATCTCGTCGATCTCCTGTTGGAGGCTGTCGGCCAGGAGCACGTTCAGGCGGCGTGCGTAGAAGGCCTGGCGCTGCTTGTTCATCACGTCGTCGTAGTCGAGCAGGTGCTTGCGCATGTCGAAGTTGCGGGCTTCGACCTTCTTTTGCGCACCCTCGATCACGCGGGTGAGCATGCGGTTCTCGATCGCCTCGCCCTTTTCGACGCCCACGCGATCCCACCACTGACTGACGCGATCCGCCTCGAAGATCTGCAGCAGGTTGTCTTCGAGGGAGAGGAAGAACTGACTCGAACCGGGGTCGCCCTGACGGCCCGAGCGGCCGCGCAGCTGGTTGTCGATGCGGCGACTCTCGTGGCGCTCGGTGCCGAGGATGTGGAGACCTCCGGCTTCGAGGACCTCCTTCTGCTCCTGTTCGCATTCGCGCTCGAACTGCAGCAACGCCTCGGGGTAGGCCTCGTCTTCCTTGTTGCCCCTGCACTTCTCGACGGCCAGAACCTCGGGATTGCCGCCGAGCACAATGTCGGTGCCGCGACCCGCCATGTTGGTCGAGATCGTGACGGCGCCCTTGCGACCCGCCTGGGCGACGATGTCGGCCTCGCGCTCGTGGTGCTTCGCGTTGAGGACGTTGTGCTTGATCTTTCGCTTCTTGAGCAGGCGTGAGAGCTCTTCACTGGTCTCGATCGAGATCGTGCCGACGAGCACGGGCTGCCCGTGCTTCTGGCGCTCCTCGATCTCGTCGGCGACCGCGTCGAACTTCTCTTCCTTCGTCTTGAAGACGACATCGGAGAGGTCGGCGCGCGCGAGCGGCCGATGGGTCGGGATCAGCGAAACGTCGAGGTTGTAGATCTTGGCGAGCTCTGGGGCTTCGGTATCCGCGGTGCCCGTCATGCCCGCGAGCTTCGTATACATGCGGAAGAAGTTCTGGAAGGTGACGGTCGCCAGCGTCTGGTTCTCGCTGCGAACCTGGATGCCTTCCTTCGCTTCGACGGCCTGGTGCAGGCCATCGCTCCAGCGACGCCCGGGCATCGCGCGCCCGGTGTGCTCGTCGATGATGATGACCTCCTTCTTGCCGCTCTCGCCGACGGCCACCATGTAGTCGACGTCGCGCCTCTTGAGGGTGTGTGCCACGAGCGCCTGGCTGATCGCGTGGTTGACCGGGAGCATCTGCGGGTCGTAGAGATTCTCGACGTTGAGCATCTTCTCGACCTTGTGGATGCCCGCTTCGGTGAGCGTCGCCGAGTGGCTCTTGCGGTCGAGCCAGTAATCGCCCGACTCTTCGATCAACTTGCTGGGCTCGCCCTTGGTGCCTTCCTTGAGGCTCGGAATCACCCGGTTCACCACGCCGTAGAGCTGGGTGTTCTCTTCGGAGGGGCCGCTGATGATGAGCGGCGTACGCGCTTCGTCGATCAGGATCGAGTCGACCTCGTCGATGATCGCGTAGTTGAGTTCGTGCTGGACCCGGCGGTCGGCGCGCACCTTCATGTTGTCGCGCAGGTAGTCGAAGCCCAGTTCGTTGTTGGTGCAGTAGGTGATGTCGCACTCGTAGGCTTCGCGGCGCTCGTCGTCGGTGAGACCGTGGACGATCTTGCCAACGGTGAGACCGAGGAAGCGGTGCACCTCGCCCATCCATTCGGCGTCGCGCGAGGCGAGGTAGTCGTTCACCGTGACGACGTGAACGCCCTGCCCCGAGAGCCCGTTCAGGTAGGAAGGCAGGGTGGCGACCAGGGTCTTGCCCTCACCCGTCTTCATCTCGGCGACCTTGCCGCGGTGGAGCATGATGCCGCCGATCACCTGCACGTCGTAGTGGCGCTGACCCAGGGTGCGCTTGGCGGCTTCGCGGACCACGGCGAAGGCTTCGATCAGCAGATCGTCGAGGGTCTCCCCGGCCTCGAGGCGGGCGCGGAAGGCCGGGGTCATGGCCACCAGCTCTTCGTCGCTCATCGCCTCGAACTTCGGTTCGAGCTTGGCGATCTCGACGACCGTGGGCAGGATGCGTTTGATCTCGCGATCGTTCGCCGTCCCGAAGATCTTGCTCAGCACTCGTTGCATGCGCGGGTCGCTTCCATGGCGCGGGGGACGCGGGTACAGAGGGGGACCGGATCGTGGCAGAGGCCCTCTGGCCTGTCAAAACGCGCGCGTAGGGCGTTCCCACGCGTGGACGGCAGCCTATTCGCCGTCCGTGCTTTGTCCAGATGCCGGATCACCGATCCGGCTTCTAGTCGAAGATGTAATCGAGGGGGTTTCGGGCCTTCCCGTTCACTTCGACGACGTAGTGGAGGTGCGGGCCGGTGCTGCGGCCCGTATTGCCGACGCTGGCGAGCACCTCGCCGCGTTCGAGCTCCTGGCCGATCTTCACGTAGATGTCTTCGTTGTGGCCGTAGAGGGTGCGCACGCCGAAACCGTGGTCGAGCACCACGGTCTTGCCGAGCGGTCCCTTCTTGCCGACGAAGACCACGCGGCCCGCCGCGGGGGCCACGATGTCGGTGCCCGTCGCGGCCGCGATGTCGATGCCCGCGTGATGCTGACGCCTTCCGGTGAAGGGCGAGATGCGGGGACCGAAGCGCGAGGTGAGCCAGCCCTTGGTGGGCCAGATCGACGGCATCGCGGAGAGCTTGGTGTGCTTGTCGTCGAGCTGCAGCACGAGTTCGTCGAGGCTGCTCGACTGGAGTTCGGCGCGCACGGCGATCGCCTTCGCGAGCTCGCCGAGGCCGCGCATCTTGCGGGCCTTCTCGCTCACGAACCCATCGTCCACCGGGCCACCGCCCGCGCGGGTCGGGACGATGTCGTCGGGGATGCCGATCATGCCACCGCCGCCCTGGCCGTCGGCCGGCTGCGGAACCCCTACCGGCGTCTGGAGTTCGTCGTCCGCCGCGTTGGGATCGACTGCGCCATCGGGGACGAGTTCGGTGATGTCGCTGCCGCCCACGTTACTCGCGCCGGGCAGGTTGGCGATGATGCGAACCTTGCGCTCGAGTTCGCGCACCTTCTTCATTTCGCCCGTCATTTCCTCGAGGGCGGTCTCGACGCGTTCCATCTCCGCGGTCTGTTCCGCGGTCGTCACGCGCAGCCCATCGAGTTCAGCGTTGTCGACCTTGGCCCTGTAGTAGTCGAAGCTCAAGAACGCACACAGGAGCACTGCGGCGCCAAGGGCATAGAGGCCCTGCTGGATGCGCTCGCGGCTCACCTGGATTCGGCGGACCGGCGATGTCTCGTCGCCGACCAGAATCAACGTGTAGTGCTTGTTGAGTTTCATGGGGTTGGATCTCCGCCCTTCCTTCTCGATCTGAACGTTCGGGTCCTACGCCGCCGGCAGTGTCACACCGATGATCAGCCGGCCCATGCGGACTTCGTCTCCGCTCTTCAAGGTCTGTCTTTCGGTCTTGGCTCCATTGACGAGGGTGCCGTTCGTGCTGCCGAGGTCCTGGACGAAGAAGCCGCCGATGTCGCCGTCGTATCCGATGGCCGCATGAGCGCGCGAGATCGTCGCCTCGGCGAGCACCATGTCGGCCCCGCGTCCGCGCCCGATCACGAGCCAATCCCGATCGAGAAGCACTTCGAGCCCCTCGTAGAAGCCGGATTGGATCTGGATCGAGCCGCCGGCCGGTACCGGGACTTTCTCGTTAGAACCCATCGCCCCCTCGCGTGTGAGCGCATGTGACCCGTGTCACACGAATCCCGGGCGCAGGCGGCCCGCGACTCAAGAGACTTCATCGGAACGGATGGGGCGACCTTGAACCCTTCTTCCGGCCAGTTGCACCCCGAGGAAACGCCCAGGGCCCGGCGGGGTTCAGCCGAGGGTTTTTCGCTTCAGCAACTCGCGTGCATGTCGGCGGGTCGAGGCCGTGACCTCCTCGCCTCCCGCCATGCGGGCGATTTCCTCGACCCGTTCCTTGTCGTCGAGGCGCTCGACATGGGCCTGGACCCGCCCAGCTTTTTCACTCTTTTCGACCCGAAAGTGCACATCCGCGAAGGCCGCGATCTGCGGCAGGTGGGTGATGCACAGCACCTGGTGGTGAGCGGCCAGCTCGGCGAGGGCCTGCCCGACGCGCCCGGCGGCGCGACCGCCGATCCCGGCGTCCACTTCGTCGAAGACGAGAACCATGCCGCGGCCCTCGCGGCGAAGCGCGTTCTTGATCGCCAGAAACACCCGAGAGAGTTCACCCCCGGAGGCCACCTTCTGGAGCGGAGCCGGCACCTCTTTTTTGTTTGCCGAGAATTTGAATTCCGGTGCTTCGAGGCCCGCGGAGCCGCAGGGCAGGCCCTGGGGCGTGGGTGCCGCAGAGAGATCGACTTCGAAGTGGGCGCCCTTCATGTCGAGGGCCCCGAGCGAACGCTGTACTTCGTCGCACAGGGCCTTCGCGGCCTTCGCCCTTCCCTTCGAGAGCTTCTTCGCGTCGCGCGCGACTCTGGCTTCGACCGTCTCGCGTTCGCGGGCGAGGCCTTCCTCGCGATCGCTCGCGCCTTCGATGCCCGCCAACTGCGAGGCCGTCTGCTCGCGGAACTCGAGGATCTCTTCGATCGATTGACCGTACTTGCGGCGCAGCTTCTCGACCTGGGCCACGCGTTCTTCGACCGCAGCGAGACGCGCGGGGTCGGTCTCGACGTTGTCGGCGTGACGCTCGAAATCGCGTGCAACGTCGCGCAGCTCGAGGTCGAGGGCGCGCAGGCGTTCCACCAGCGAGCCCAGCTGCGGATCGAGCTTCTCGATGCCTTCGGCCGTGCGCAGTGCGCTGGCGATGCGATCGATCGCACCGCCATCGCTGCCGGCGCTATCGCCTTCGAGGGCGTGCACGATCGCGGCGCCCTCTTCGCGCAGCTGCCCCGCGTGGGCGAGGCGACCGTGTTCACCCTCGAGTTCGCGCCACTCGTCGGCGTTGGGTGCCACGGCGTCGATCTCTTCGAGTTGGAAGGCGAGGACGTCGCGCTGGCGTTCGCGGTCTTCGCGTTCGGCGCGCAGCGCAGCGAGTTCGGCGTCGATCTCGCGTAGACGCGCCACACCGCCCTCGACTTCGGCGCGCAGGCCCAGCAGGTCGCCCGAAGCGTCGAGGTAGCGACCGTGGCTCTCCGGGCGAAGCAGCGCCTGAGAGCTGTGTTGGCTCGAGATCTCGATGCGGTCGGCGAAGACCTCCGCAAGGGTCGCGATGGGAACGAGCTGTCCGGCCACGCGCGCGCGGCTTCGCCCACTCTTGTTCAGGGTGCGGTGCACGACGAGCTCGTGATCGCCCTCTTCTTCGTCGTCGCGGAAACCGCGCTCCACGAGTTCCGCTTCGAAGCCCGGCAAGCCGTCGGTGCGGAACACCGCTTCCACGGTGCCAACGTCGGCCCCCTTGCGCGGGATGTCGGCCGAACCGCGCGCGCCCGCGAGCATCTCGAGGGCGCCGAGGATGATCGACTTGCCCGCGCCGGTCTCTCCCGTCAAGACGTTCAGGCCGGGACCGAATTCGAGCTCGGCCGATTCGACGATCTTGATCTCGTCGATGCGCAGGCTCTCGATCAACGCTCGCCCCAGTTGAGCTTGGTGTGGAGGATCTCGAAGCGGTTGCGGAAGGGAGAGGTCACGATCTGCGCGTCGTGCGGCGAGCGGCGTACCACCACGCGATCGCGCGCGCCGAGTTCGAGCCCCTCCTGTCCGTCGACCGTGAGGGTCGCGGCTTCGGCGCCGGGCATCAGCGAGACGCGCACTTCGACCTCGGTCTGGTGCGGCAGGACGATCGGGCGCTGGTTCAGGGCGTGGGGACAGATCGGCGTGAGCAGGAAGGCTTCGAGCAGGGGCAAGACGATAGGCCCTGCGGCCGAGAGCGAGTAGGCGGTCGAGCCCGTCGGCGTCGAGATGATCAAGCCGTCGCCGTGGTAGGTGGTCACCTCGAGCCCATCGGCGAAGGTCTGCAGGTCGACCATGCGCGAGAGTGCGGTGCGCGTGATCACGACGTCGTTCAGCGCGAGGTAGCGCCCGACCGTCTCTTCTTCGCGGTGCACTTCGATGTCGAGGCGCATGCGCGATTCGATCTCGATCGTGCCCTCGCGGAAGCGATCGAGGGCGCTCTCCATTTCGTCGCGTTTGATCTCGGTGAGGAAGCCGAGGGTGCCGAGATTCACGCCGAGGATCGGCACCGAACGGGTTCCACACGAACGGGCGACCGAAAGCAGCGTGCCATCACCGCCGATCGCGACCACGAGATCGGCTCCAGCGCAGAGGTCCTCGCGCTCGGCAGAGGGCGCCTCGACGTCGGCCGCGGTCTCCGCGTCGACCACCACCTCGACGTCGTGCTGCTGCGCCCAGCCGATCAGCCTTCCGACGACTTCCTTGGCGTCGGGCTGTTCGGGCTTCAGGCAGACCCCGATGCGCATGATCGACTTCACCCCCGTTCGGCCCCATCTGGGCTGGACCGCGCAATCATCCCACTTGCCACGCGCGCGAACAAGGGCGCGCAGCCGGCGCCGCTCTCCACCCCCCGGCGCTACCTTGACGGGGATGCCCGACGAACACTCCCTCGAACTCTTCCCCGATCGTCCCACCCGCAAGGTGGACGCGCGGGCACCCCTCGCCGACCGGATGCGGCCGCGAAACTTCGACGAGATGATCGGGCAGGAAGATGTCGTGGGGCCGGGCAGTGCACTGCGCGGCATGGTCGAAGCCGGCGAACTGCCGTCGCTGATTCTCTGGGGACCACCGGGTTCGGGAAAGACCACCCTGGCGTGGCTGCTTGCCGAAACGCCGGACACGCGGATCGAGCCGCTCTCGGCCGTGCTGGCCGGTGTGAAGGAGATCCGGGCCGCCGTCGAGAGCGCGCGTCGCACCACGTTGCGCACCCTGCTCTTCATCGACGAGATCCATCGCTTGAACCGCGCACAACAGGACGTGCTGCTACCCCACGTCGAGGCCGGTACGGTGACGTTGTTGGGTGCCACGACCGAGAACCCCTCGTTCACCGTCAACGCACCCCTGCTCTCGCGCTGTCGCGTCGTCACCCTCTCGCCCCTCAGCGAGGAGACGCTGCTCGTCCTGCTCGAACGGGCCTGCAACGACGTCGACCGCGGGCTCGGCAAGTTCGGGCTCTCGTACGACGCCGATACCCTGCCCGCAATCGCGACGGCCTCGGACGGCGATGCACGGCGCGCCCTCGGGATCCTCGAAGCGACGGTGGCCGCCCATCGAAGTGGAGCGAACCCGGCAGCGGCCGTCTCGGCCGAAACCGTGCGCGAGGTCGCCGGGCGGCGCGTCTTGATCCACGACCGCGATCGCGAGGAGCACTACAACGTCGCGAGCGCCTTCATCAAGAGCATGCGCGCGAGCGATCCCGATGCGGCCGTCTACTACCTCGCGCGCATGATCGCCGCCGGCGAAGACCCGCTCTTCATCGCGCGAAGGCTTCTGATCTTCGCCAGTGAAGACATCGGCAACGCCGACCCCGCCGCCCTTCCCCTGGCAAACGCGACCTACCAGGCCGTCGATCGACTCGGCATGCCCGAAGCCCGCATCCCGCTGGCCCAGGCGACCACGTATCTGGCGTGTGCGCCGCGCAGCAACGCCGCGTATCGCGCCCTCGGTCGCGCGATGGAGTGCGTCGAACAGACGGGCTCGCCCCCGGTCCCAATGCACCTGCGCAACGCGGTGACGAAGCTGATGGGCGATCTCGGTTATGGCGAGGGATACCGCTACGCCCACGACGAACCCGACGCGATCGTCGAAGCCCACAACCTGCCCGAACGCCTCACCCACGAACGCTTCTACGAACCCACCGAACGCGGGGCCGAGGCCGACATCGCCGAGCGGCTGCGACGCTTTCGCGCGCGACGCGCAGCCGCCGATGAGGGCGCCGAGGACTTCTAGCGCGAAGCGCTACTGCGGCCTGACGCGATCGAAGCCACCGTCGGGTCGCGCGATCATCACGCAGTTGCGCCCCGCTTCCTTCGCAGCGTAGAGGGCGCGATCGGCTGCGGCGATGATCTCTTCGCTCTCGATCATCTCGGGTACGAAGCTCGCAATGCCCATGCTGACCGTCACTTCGACGGGTCGCGTCTCGGGCCCCTCGAATACCGCGTGCTCGATGGCGAGACGCACGCGTTCGGCCATCACCGCCGCGCCATCGGGGGCGCTGTGATGCAGCACGGCGAGGAACTCCTCGCCGCCATAGCGACCCGCGACGTCGGTGGTGCGCAGATAGGCCTGCAGATGCTTGGCTACGCCCTCCAACACGGCATCCCCCGCCAGGTGGCCGAGGGTGTCGTTCACCTGCTTGAAATGATCGAGATCCATCATGACCACCGACAGCGGCTCGCCGTAGCGCTTCGATTTCTGGAACTCGATATTGAGCAGGTCGGTGACGTAGCGGCGATTGCGCAGCCCCGTCACGGCATCGATGGTGGAGAGTCGCCCGAGGGTTTCGTTCTTCTCGCGAAGCTCCTCCTGGAGTTGGCGGATCTTCAGGTGGAGACGCATGCGCGCCGCGATCTCGGGGCCGTGGTAGGGCTTCGCGATCACGTCGGCTGCGCCGCGTTCGAGAAGGCGCGTGCGGCGCACGGCATCGTCGCTCGAGGTCACAACGAGAATCGGAACATTGACGAGGTTCGCGTGCCCGGCCTTCGCGCGAATCAGCTGCTCGGCGTCGAAACCCGGGAGTTCGAGATCACACACCACGACGCCCGGGGCTTCGCTCAGCATCAAGCGCAGGCCGTGGGTGCCGTCGCGCGCTTCGATCACTTGTGAAAACGACCCGCTTTCGAGGGCCAGGGCGCGGAGTTCGGCCCGTGCGCTTTCGGAGTCGTCGATGATGAGCAGAGTGGCCAAGCAATCTCTCGGTGGCGGGGCTCGCAGGCAAGTTCTCCACCGTCATCGGCACAGGTCGCACGGGTCTTCATGCGACGGGCCGCCTTCGACCCGCGTTTGTGTGTAGACCGCGAGAATCGGGTGCTCGCCAGGCGACTCGCAAGCCATGCGCGAAGAGCGCCCGAACCCCTCCACGTTAAAGCCGAAACCGGCACGAGCCGATGTCGCTTCCAAGCTCACTGCACGTTTCAAGAGCCGGAAGAATCCCGACTTGGCTGACCGCGACTCGACATCAGGACGACCCGACCCCGACTCGCCCCTCGAAGAGGGACGTGTCGTTCCGGGTCGCAGCGAGTGGTCGAAGCGCCTCGACTTGTTCGCACGCGTGCGGCGTCGCGACGCCAGCGCAGCGCCGGGCTCCGACGAGACGAGCGAGTGGGAGGAGATTCGCGCGCGTCCCACCCGTCCCCTTCCTGCGCTCGAAGACGTACCCGCCCTGCCGCGCGCACCGGGCAGTCGCGTCGAACCCGATCGCGAAGAACTCGAGATCGCACTCGCGGCCTCACAGCGAGAGATCGCCGACCGCGAAGCCGAGAACGTCGGCCTGCGCGGGGCCCTCGGTGCAGCCCATCAACAACTGCGCGCGCGCGAAGCCGAGATCACCGATCTCACGACGCGCCTTGCGGTTGCGAACGCGACGACGAACCAGCGTCAAGACGAACTCGAAAACCTCGGCGGCCGCTACTCGGGCGTCGAGGAGCAGCGCCACGTGCTCGAGCGCGAGGTCGGCGTGTTGCGCGACAAGCTGCAGCGCGCCGCCGAAGAGGCGGAAAAGCGCGAGATCAAGATCGAAAACCTCCGCAGCACGCGCGCCACCCTCGAAGAGACGATCGAAGCGCGCGATCGCATCATTCGCGCGCGCGATGAAGAGCTGGCCGCCTGCGAGCAGGAACTCCAGGCGCATCGCGATCGCATCGCGAATCAGTTCAAGAGCGTGGCCGACCGCGATGCGGAGATCGCCATGCTGCAGGATCAGCTGCTCGCCGAACAGGAGCGCGGGCGCAGCCTCGAACTCGAACTCGGCGCGCGCGACCAGATGCTCGACCATCAGCGTGAAAAGCTCGCCGAGCGCGACGAGCAGCTCGCGAACCTGCTCGCGACCTTCGACGTCGTCGAGCGCACGATCAAGACGCGCCCCGGTGTATCGGATCTGGAAGACGCGGCCGGGGAACGCGAGGTGCCGAAGGCGCGCGCGCAGACACCCCCCGCCCCGCGCGAGGCCGATCGCGAAGCGACGGTCGACGCCGAGGTCCGGGATGCGGACGGTGAAGCCGAGAGCGAAGGCAGCAACGAGCCGCCTCCTGTAGAAGCGGCTTCCGTAGAAGCCGTGGTCGAGGCCGAGGCCGAAGAAGAGCCCGAAGAAGTCACCGAAGCCGCCGACGTTGACGCGGATGACGCTTCGGAAGACGACGTCGCACCCGACGAACCGGAAGCGCCCACCGAGGCCCCGGAGGCAGAGAAAGAAAGCTCGGACGTCATGGTGTTCGGCGCGCCGAGCCGGGAAGACTCGCAGGAATCCGCCGAAGCCGAGACGGAAGAAGAGGACGTTTCCGACGACGCCGACCCCTTCGCCGACGATCTCGCCGTACTCGAACCTTCGGGCGACCTCTTCGCGAAGCGCCCGGCACCCCAACCCGCAATCTTCCGCTGGTGGCGCGACCAACGCATCGCCGAGAGTCTGGCCCCCCTCGGCGTCTCGACCTTCGACCATCTCCTCGCGAACACGGTCGCCGGTATCTGCGAAGCACGGCCCGACGACACGATCGCGATCACCAGCCTGTGTGGCTCCGATGCCAGCCTCGAACTCCGCCTCGCCCGCGCTCTCGAAGCCGCGGGCCACGAGAACTACACGATCGATTGCATCGATGATCGCGAAGGCTGGCACGATGCGCGCGACGAACTGGCCTCCGATTGGGGCTTCGACGACCGCGTCGATTCACTCGGGGCTTCGACGGCGCTGCTCGAGTCCGACATGAAGTTCGATGTCTTCATCGCAGACGGCTCGCTGGCCGGGGTGGCCGACCTCCCCGCGCTGGCCTCCTGGCTGCGTGGCGCATTCAAGGACGACGCCGTGATGGTGATCGCCAGTACCCTCGGTTCGTGCGCCGGCGGCGAAGCGCCCGAGCACGTCGAGGCCATCGACCGCATCTGGAACGTGATGCCCGACCGGTACATGTTGAACCACCTGACCGGCAGCGAGCAGGCCAACTACAGCCCCGAGAAGCCGGCGAGTGACGCACCCGGCTCGGGCGGCCCTCTCGCACCGAACGAGGCCCCGCTCCTACCGCTGTTGCTCGACGAATTCTGCTTCGAGGTCTTCGCCCCCTTCGGCAACCTCATCAACGCCTTCGTCGGGCCGGAGATCGGCCCCAACTTCGACCCGACCGTGGTCGCCGATCAGGATTTCATCGAGACCTTCGCGAAGCTCGACGAAGGGCAGATCGACGCCGGCACGATCCATCCGCTTCACCTGGTCGCCGTGTTGCGCGGGAGCGCGAGCGACGAGCCCTTCCTGCTCGAAGGCCGAGCCCCCGAACGCTGCCTCGCCCTCGCCGAGTAGGTCGGCCTCAGCCGGGGATCGACATCGGGAGGACGACGCGGACGCAGCTTCCGGCGTCGTCCGAACGCTCGAGCGCGAGATCGCCGTGCATCGCATCGACGAGTTCTTCGGCCAGCGACGCCCCCTCCGCTCCCGCCTCGCGAACGTGCCCGGAGGCATCGGTGTAGAGCCCGGTCTCTGGGGCCATGAGTTCGAAGCAGAGCTTCACCGCCGCCGGGCCTTCGTCGCTGCAACTCACGTAGAGTTCGACGGGGGCGTCTTCGCTGCACTCGAGAGCCCCGCGCGCGAGATGAACCAGCAGTGGCCCCACCCATTCGGGATCGCCGAGCAATCGCTGGGGCACCTGGCGGCTGCAACGCACACCGAATTGCGACGGGCGGCCGTGGGCTTCGCCTTCGAGCCAGGCCGCGACCTCACCGAG
This sequence comes from Myxococcota bacterium, assembly GCA_028278345.1. Taxonomy (GTDB): domain Bacteria; phylum Myxococcota_A; class UBA9160; order UBA9160; family UBA4427; genus DUBZ01. Next base: position 4,521 of record JANQEL010000020.1, on the reverse strand, counting down.
CAGCTGGCGCAGATCGAATTCGCAGGTCTCGACCGTGGGCCGACGTTCGGCGACCGCGGCTTCGACTTCTTCGCCGAGTTCCTGCGCGAGGGTCTCGCGCGATTCGGCAACCAGGCGTTCGATCGCGCGCTCGCGCTCGCTCGCGAGTTCGGCTTCGAAGCGCTCGCGCGCCGCGGCGAGTTCGTCTAGCGCGCGTTGGCGCGCGGCTTCGAGTTCGTCTTCGAGGCGCGAGCGGATGTCCGCGAGTTCGCGGGCCGGTTCGGCGCCGAGACCGCTGGAAGGTTCACCGGCTTCCTCTCGAGCGGGGGAAGGCGCGTCGTCGCTCGCCTCGATGCATTGCGCGACGTCCTCGGGCAGTTCGTCGGCCTGGGCAGCGAGGGGTTCGGGTTCGTCGGCCTCGTCGTCGATCGCTTCGTCGTCGCTGGCCTCGTCGACCGGTTCTCCCACCTCTTCGTCGTCGTCGACCGCGGAGGCATCATCGTCGTCCGCGTCTTCCTCTTCATCGTCGGGCGCAGCTTCGTCGTCGCTCGCCTCAGCCGCTTCCTCGGCCTCTTCGGGCGCTGCATCGGCTTCGTCCGCTTCGATGGCTTCGGCGCGGGCCTCGAGTTCGCTGGGTTCTTCGTACTCGGCTTCGGCGTCCACTGCCGAGCGGCGTCGCCACCACAAGAAGCCGGCCAGTCCCGCGAACGCGACCACACCCAGCCCCCCGATCACCGCACCGCTGCCGAACAACGGGCCGAGTACCGCCGCGAGATCGACGTCGGCGATGGGCGCCGAGATCGCGAGCGTGAAGGGAATCGCCTGCTCACCCTGCCCCGCGTCGAAACGCAGCAGGCGTTCGGCACGCTGACTCCCCACGTATCCGTGGTTGCGCGCTTCGTCCGCGTTCCGCGCCGACCAGTCGAGTTCGGGAAAGCTGGCAGCCAGGAGCTTCTCGGCACTCTGCCCCTTCGCGAGGGCGAGATCTTCGACCGGATGCAGGAGCGAAGCGCCCTCGGCGGTCGCGAGCAGTGCGTTCGTTTCCGCGGGAAGTGCTTCACGCAGGGCTACGAGGGTTTCCGTGAGATCGACGCTGATCAACACCACACCCACCACCGAGCCGTCCGAACCGCGCACGGGGATCGCGCCTCGCACGAGCGCATGCGCGGGACCCTCTTCGGGAGTCGGGAAGCCCGGTTCGGAGAGCACGATGCTCTCGCCTTCGTGGGAGATCACTTCCTGCAGGTACGCGCCATCCCACTGCGGGCGGGGATCGACCTGGGTGGGTTGGGCGCCACCGTCCTTCGCGCGCTCGACCCGCGCGACCATCAGGCTTCCGCTCGACAGCCCGCTGAAGCGACCGAGGTAGGTGACATCGAGGGTATCGCTGCGCGATTCGAGGAGTTCGCCGAGGGAGGCGGCGAGGCGGATGCGCCAGCGCTCTTCGAGGGGAAGCACGGACTCACGCGCAGCCGCCTCCCCTTCCGCCGGCTCACCGCTCTCGGCGGGCGCGGCCTCGCTCTCCTCCATCACGTCGGACGTGATCGTGACGACGCGGCGCACGGCGTCGCGCACGTCCTCTTCGAGCAGACCGAAGCGCGTGCTCACGGGAATGCGAGCGCCTTCGACGACGCTCTCGAGCGCGGCGAGTTGGGCCCGATCCGCGCGCCCGCGCACCAGGTACGCGAGGCCCGAGCCCAGGGCCGCGAAGAAGATCACGAGCAGAAGACCGGCCCGAAAGGCCTTGGATTTCAGGATCTCGAGCAGCCGAGCCAAGAAGCACTCCCAACGCAAAGGTCCGTCCTGATTGGACTTCCCCTTATCGGGTTGCACGTGTGTTGCGCTTTACCGCGAACGCAACTCGGGGCTCGCGCTTTCGGCGCGCGACGGGGGGCGGGCTACGTTCCCACTCGAAGGCGAAGGGTTCGAGGAGGATTTCTCAATGCCGGCCAACGACGACCGCACGCGACCCGTGATCATCGAAGTCGCTCTGAACGGGCAGACCCCGAAAGAGGTGAATCCGAACTCGCCGCGTTCGAGCGCCGAGATCGCCGAGAATTCCCTGGCCTGCATCGAACGAGGCGCCTCGATCATCCACACCCACATCGACCAGATCATGAGCCCGGGCCCGCGCGCGGCCGAGCTCTATCTCGAACACATGCGGCCGATTCTCGCCGAGCGCCCGGACGCCCTCGTCTATCCCACGCTCGGCATGGGTGAGACCGTCGAGCAGAAGTACGAACACGTCGCGATTCTCAAACGCGAGATCGGTCTGCGCATCGGCTTCGTCGATCCCGGCTCGGTAAACATCAGCGGCTCCGACGAGACCGGGCTCCCCGCTCCGATCGATTGGGCGTACATGAACACTCCCGCCGCGATCCGCTGGGCGTTCGATTTCCATCGCGACAACGATCTCGGCCCGAGCGTGGCGATCTTCGAACCCGGCTTCCTGAATCACACCCTCGCCTATTGGCGCAACGGCCAGCTCCCGGCCGGGACGCTGATCAAGTTCTACATGGGCGGGCCCTATGGCTACATGGGCGGGGGGCACGAGGGAGCGAACTTCGGGCTACCCGGTTCGCCCTGGGCTCTCGATGTCTATCTGCGCCTGCTCGGCGATTGCGATGTGCCGTGGTCGGTGGGAGTGATGGGCGGCGATGTCTTCGCCGAGGGGCTCGCGCGCCATGCGCTCGAACGCGACGGACATCTGCACATCGGGCTCGAGGACTACGCCGGCAGTGACAAGCCGACGAACGAAGAGTTCGTCGACCGGGCGGTGGCGCTTTGCGAAGAGGTCGGGCGGCCGGTCGCGAGCATCGAAGAAACCGTCGCGCTGCTCGGCCTGCCCGGCTAGGGAGAAGCGGCGAGGTGCAGTTCGCGGTCGTCGGCGATCTCCATCTCGACGCGACCGATCCACGCTTCGATCGCGCACATGAACAGTTGCGCGAAGCCGGGCCGCAGCACGTCGTCTGCCTCGGCGACTTCGGTTGCGGGAAGACGTCGGGGACCCGTGAGGCCTTCGCGGCCGGGCGAGCCTGGCTCGAAGGGTTCGGCGTGCCTTTCGAGGGCGTGCTCGGCAATCATGATCTCGAACGCACGGATCTCTTCGCGAGCGACGCGGCCGCGGTTCGCAGTTACTGCGAGGTCATGGAGCGTGAGCAGCCCCATGCCGCCTTCGATCTCGGACCGGCCCTGGGCATCACGCTCGCATCGACGGGGTTTCGCAGCAATCGCGGCTACGCCCACGAGGTCTCGATCGACGAGGAGCAGTTCCGCTGGTTTGCCGCGACTCTCGAAAGCGAACGCGAGCGGCCGGTCTTCGTCTTCTCCCACGCCCCGCCCTTCGGCTCGCGGCTACGCGTGCTTCAGCATCCCCATCTTCGGGGAGGCAACGCGTGGCTCAACCAATCGAACGGCCCACGGCGCTTCCACGAACTGCTGGCACGCCACCCCCAGGTGCGGCTCTGGTTCTCGGCCCACAACCACCTCGGCCAGGATCATCCGCGCGCCCTCTCCCACGTGGGTCGTTGTCTCTTCGTGCACACGGGGGTGATCGGTGCGCAGTCGCGAGACGGGCGTCACCAGAGTCGCTGGGTTCGCGTCGAAGACGATGCAGTCACGATCGAGAGCATCGATCACGACGCAGGGGGGGCACGCCGCAGGGATGCCGAGTTCGATCTCGCAGCCAACTCGCTCCGGCGCTTCGACTCCAACGCCACACCGGTTCACCTGCCCTTCTTCTCGGCGCCCCACATCGACGATCTCGCCGAAAACCCGTGGCAGGCGACCCAGGGGAGAAGTGCCCTGCTCGAGTCCAGAAGGATGTGGCTCGAATTCGATCACGAGATCGGAGATCCGATCGGCGTCGTGTGCGAAGGCCACGAGAAGGCGCACCCACGCTTCGACGGCGACGAACTCGCGATCGGGCGACGAAAGCGCTTGAAGCCGAACGAAGACGGCTACTACTTCACGATCCCCACACCGCGCCGCCGCCTCGTGGGACACGCGCGCGCCGCACTCGGCGCGGTGCTCCGGCGCCTGCGACCGGGACGACGGACGGAAGACGCAGATCACCCAATGACGACAGCCGATTCTCGCTAGCGCTCGGTGCGTTCGGGCCGTGGGATCGGGTGATCAGGAAACTCGCATCGCGAGTCGGTCGACTCCGGACGAGCGCTCGAGGCGGGCCTCGGGCGTTTCGAACCCGTTCCCCGCATCGCATTCGTCGGTCAGACGCTTCTCCTCCAGGGCGGGCGATCCGCACAGCCGCGCGCCGGGCCATGAACTGGCTGGCGAGACGACGGCTCCAGATCGAGCGAATGCGCTTCGCATTCCCGCTCCCAGATCGCCGGGTTGACGGCGGCGATGCACCTTCCTTATCGACCTCGTGCGTTGGGCACTGAAGCATCGATCTCGGTGACCGCGACTTCGATGGCGGGAAGATGGCGGGGCGGACGGGACTCGAACCCGCAACTTCTGGCGTGACAGGCCAGTGCTCTAACCAATTGAACTACCGCCCCGCGGCATCGAAGCGGGCAGAGA
>JANQEL010000276.1 GCA_028278345.1 Myxococcota bacterium | reverse complement strand
GGCATGTCGTTGCGAGCCGCGCGTTCGTTCACGCCGACCGGAACGGCGTGGCGGGCCCGTCGAAGGGCTTCGCGCTCGCGCTCGGTCGCGGCGACGCGGACCGCATCGGGGTCATCCACCCGCAAGCCGAACCTGGAGAGCCACTGGAACCAGGCCTCGACGACCGATTCCGACGGCGGGTCGTCGCTCATGACGAGTTGCTCGACGAACAGGGCGACCCGCACGCGCTCTCGAACCGGAACCGCCACACCATCCTCGGCGATCAGGTCGAGGGAGGCCCGATCGAACCACTCGATCGCGTCGGCACGCAACGTGCCAGCCAAACGACTGGCCATGCGCAATTCCTCGACGAAGCGAACCGCTTCGTCTTCATCACCAAAAGTGATGAACAGGTCGAGCTGATCGACCGGGCGCGGCAGGAGGTCGACTTCGACCTCCGTCACCACGCCGAGCATTCCCTCGGAACCGATGAAGAGATCGATCGGATCGATCTCTTCGCCGCCGAACAAGCCCGTCGCGTTCTTCACATCCGGGGCGAAAGCGAATCCGGGCACCGGCACTTCGCGCACCGCGGGTGCGCCAAGAGCACACCCCTGGCCATGCTCGATCTCGAAGCCGACCCCGTGGCGAACCCGACGGTCGCCCCGCTCGAGGGCGATCACCTCGCCGCACGGCAGCACGATCCTAAGCGCGCGAATCCAGTTGCGCGTGGGGCCGAAGCGATGACTCCGCGCTCCCGAAGCGTTGCATGCGACGGTGCCACCGAGGGTGCAGTCGTCGCGACTCGTCGGATCGGGGGGATAGAAGAGCCCACGCGCCTCGACCGCGCGTGCGAACGCGCCGAGATTCGCGCCGGCTTCGCTGTGGGCCCGCCGCGTTGTCGCGTCGATCGCGCCGATGCGATCGAGGCGCTCCATCGAGAGGATCCAGCCTCCGTCGGCGACGGAGCTGCCGGTGGTACTCGTCTGCGCGGCCACCACGGTGAGGGGAATGCCCTCGCGCTGGGCCCGCGCGACGATCTGGCTGACGTCCGCTTCGTTGCGCGGTCGGAAGAGCGCCTCCGCACGCCCCGTGCGCAGGCTTGCGTCACGCAGATACGCGGCCAGCACCCCCGCTTCGCGCGTGGGCTCCACGCCGTCGGTCGGTTCGCCGCGCGGCACTTCGACGCGAATGCGGGTTCGCTCGTTCATCCTTCTTCTCGTTGCTTCCCATCGCCTGCCCGGACGCATCGCGGATTCGATCCCGGAGGACGGGCATGGTATCCCTTGCCTGCCATGAACGAGCCCGAGAACGAAACGGACGCCCCTGGCGAGAGCGCGCCCTCGGAGGCCGGCGAGAGCGCGAGCCCCGAAGCAGGCGATCTCGCCCCCGAGCGCGCGAACGAGCTCGTCGAATTTCTCGAAGCGATTGCGAACGACCACAGCCTGCTTGCGCCGCTCGACCCCGAAACGCGCCAGCGCCTGCAGATCGCGGCCGGCCGGGTGTCGCGCCCGGGCCGCGAACAGCGCCGAGCCCTGCGGCGCGCCCAACAGGCCCGGGCGCGCAGCGCGGTTCGCAAGCGCGACGACGCCCTGCTCCACCAGACAGGCTTGCGCGAGGGCGTGCGCGCCCCCGTCTTCGAGACCCCGAAGCCCGAACGCCTCACCCGCCGCAATGTGCGCCTGCCCCACCGCCCCCCGCCCATCGCACCCACGGCCTTCGGACCGACCGGCGACATCGCGGAAGGCGAACGAGCTCCCCTGCCCACCCTCCCCGCTTCCGCCGAGGGTTCGTCGAGCAGCGCCCGGCTCCTCGAACCCCGCAACTGCTACGTCTGTAAACGCGACTACTTCGAGCTGCACTCCTTCTACGACTCGATGTGTCCGCCCTGCGCCGACTTCAACTGGTTGAAGCGCGTGCAGACGGCCGACCTGCGCGGCCGCACGGCGCTGGTCACCGGGGGGCGCATCAAGATCGGCTACCAATGCGTGATCAAGCTGCTGCGCGCGGGGGCTCACGTGATCGTGACCACCCGCTTTCCCCGCGACGGCACCGGGCGTTTTGCCGCCGAGAGGGACTTCGACGAGTGGAGGGATCGACTCGAGATCCACGGCCTCGACCTGCGCCACACCCCGAGCGTTGAGACCTTCGCCCGCACGATCCTCGAGAGCCACGATCGCCTCGACTTCATCATCAACAACGCCTGCCAGACGGTGCGCCGGCCGCCGAACTTCTACGCCCACATGATGGAGAAGGAAGAGGCGCCGACCTCGGAACTCTCGGAAGCCGAACGCGCGCTACTCGGTGCGGGAGATCGCAACCCGAACACGGCACCCCTCGCGGAGCTGCTCCCGGATGCATCGAAGTGGCGCGAGGGTCTCGATCGCGCCGCAGCCCTCTCCCAGGTGCCCCTGATTCCCGAAGACCATGAAGCCGATCCCGCCCTCTTTCCCGAGGGCCGACTCGACTCCGATCTCCAGCAGGTCGACCTGCGGAGCAAGAACAGCTGGCGCCTCGCCCTCGACGAGGTGCCGACGGTCGAGCTCCTCGAGGTGCACCTGGTGAACGCGGTCGCGCCCTTCATCCTGAACGCACGACTCAAGCCGCTGATGATGAAGGGCCCCGAGCGCGACAAGCACATCGTCAACGTCTCGGCGATGGAGGGGCAGTTCTATCGCACCTTCAAGACCGACAAGCACCCGCACACCAACATGGCGAAGGCCAGCCTCAACATGCTGACCCGCACCTCGGCGGTCGACTACGTGCGCGACGGCATCTACATGAACAGCGTCGACACCGGCTGGATCACCGACGAAGACCCGGTCGAGATCGCCGAGCGCAAGGCGAAGGAACACCGCTTCCACCCGCCGCTGGATGTCGTCGACGCCGCGGCGCGCATCGTCGACCCGATCTTCTCGGGCTTCAACACCGGGGTGCACGTCTACGGGCAGTTCCTGAAGGACTACCGGCCGACCGACTGGTAGTGCACAGCGCGGGCCCCGAGCGGTAAGATCCGCTTTCGCGAATCAATCCCCCCGCCGCCCCCTCCGCGAGCCGCAGCGCTGCGGCGAATCGAGAGCGCGGCCCAGCTCCGAGGTCTCCAGTGGAAGTCCCCATGCTCGTCGACGATTTCCTGCGCCGCGCGGTGCAGCACTACGCGAACAAGACGGCGGTGGTCGACGGTTCCGTGCGACTCACCTACCGCCAGCTGCGCGACCGCGTGAACCAGATGTCGAATGCGCTGCTCACCAACGGCATCCAAAAGGGCGACCGGGTCGGCATCCTGAGCCCGAACTCCCACTACTACCTCGAGAGCTTCTACGCGACGAGCCAGATCGGCGCGATCCTCGTCCCCTTGAACTACCGCCTGCAGTCGAACGACATCGAGTACATCCTCGATCACGCCGGCGTCGTCTGCATGGTGGCCGATCGCGAACTCGCCGAGAGCTCGCAGTCCCTCAAGCAGGCGCTGCCCAAGGTCGACACCTGGATCAGCACCTGCGACGAAGGCAAGACCGTCGAGGGCTGGCAGGATTGGGATGCCTTCATCGCCAACGCGAGCGCCGCGGCCCCGCCGCCCTCGGACGCCGGCGAGAACGACCTGGTCTCGATCAACTACACCTCGGGCACCACGGCGCGGCCCAAGGGCGTCATGATGACGCACCGCAACTGCTACCTGAACGCCTACAACCTGATCGCCCACATGGGCGTCAATCATCACGACGTCGAGCTTTGGACCCTCCCGATGTTCCACTGCAACGGATGGGGCGGCGTCTATGCCCTGACCGGCGTCGGCGGCACCCACGTCGTGCTGAAACAGGTCGAAGCGCCGAAGATCTACGAGCTCATGCAGGACGAGGGCGTGACCTTCGCGTGCATGGCGCCGACGGTGCTGCGCACCATCCTCGACTACGAGAACAAGGACAACTACAAGATCGAGACGAAGCCGCGCTTTACGGTCGCAGGCGCCCCGCCCCCGGCGGCCTTCATCGAACGCCTCGAGAAGGAACTCGGCTGGGAGTTCCTCCAGATCTACGGCCTTACCGAGACGGCCCCCCTGCTCACGATCTCGAAGCCCGACTACGTCACGGAAGCCGACGATTGGGCGCGGCGCTCGCGCGCGGGCGTGGCCGGCATCGGCGTCCGGGTCGAAGTCGTGGACAACGACGGCAACCTGGTGGCCAAGGACAACAAGGCGATCGGCGAGTTGCGGGCGCGCAGCAACGTCGTCTTCAAGGGCTACTGGGAACAACCCGACCAGACCGACGAAGCGATTCGCGACGGCTGGTTCCACACCGGCGATCTCGCCGTTTGGGACGAGAACGAGAGCGTCCACATCGTCGACCGCAAGAAGGACGTGATCATCTCGGGGGGCGAGAACATCAGCTCCCCCGAGATCGAAGACGTGCTCTACCAGCACCCCGCCGTGCTCGAATGCGCGGTGATCGGCGTGCCTTCGGAGAAGTGGGGAGAGACACCGCTCGCGATCATCGTTCTGCGCGAAGGCGAAGAGGTCGACGAAGCCGGCATCATCGCATTCTGTCGCGACAACATGGCCCACTTCAAATGCCCGACGAAGGTCGAGTTCGTTCCCGAACTGCCGCGCACGGCGACCGGCAAGTTGCAGAAGTTCCGCCTGCGCGATGCCTATTGGGGCGATCGCCGCGTCGGCGGCTGAGCCCACCCTCCACGCCTTCGGGCGCCGGTTCCCGCGACCGACCCCCCACAACCCAATCAACCCGGCAAGACGATGCTCACCGGGCTGACTTGGGTAATGGGATCTTGATGCTGATTGGGAAGTGCCGGGAGCCCCTCCCGGGGATACGCGAAAAATCGTTTCTTTCGGCCTGATCCGTGCGGGGGGCGCCAGAAATGAAAAACCCGGCGGGCGAGCCCACCGGGTCATTCTGGGAATTGGGATATGTGATGCTGTCCTGAAGTGGCCGCGACCCCGGTGCAGGTGTCAAAGAAAGTCGCCGAATTCCGAAGATTTCTCCCGGGAAGCGTAACTCCCTGAAAATGCACAAAAAAACGGCCGGGACGCACGGTGGAGCGCGCGACCCGGCTCTCTGTCTAGAAACAGATGACCCGGAACTGCCGAAAGCAGCTCCGGGTCTCCCTGGGAAGGGGATTGATGATGATGTACCTGGGAAGTGGCCGTTTCCAGGGCGAGGTGTCAGGGAATCTCGAAAAAATCGTCTGGAGGCGCGGATAAGGCTGCACATCGCCTACCGCGGCCTGAGGGCGCCCTGGGCGAACCTCAGGCGAGGGCCAGGTGGTAGCCCCCGAACTTGCGCACGTTCACCACGCCGGTGTCGAGGATCAGATACTGGCCCTTGATGCCCATGAGCATCCCCTCGAACACCTCCTTCTTGTCGAAGTTGTGGGAGACGATCTTCTTCGGGTACTCGACCACCGGATACTCGATCTCGACGGGGGCTTCCCCGTCGAGACCATCACCGATCAGCGCTTCGTGGGTCTTGCTCTCGGCGTGCTTCGCAAGCAGGGCGTCGCGCTCGGCCAACAGGTCGAGCGGCTCCACCTCCCCCTTCAGCATGGCGCGCCAATTCGTCTTGTCGGCGACGAAGTCCTTGAGCGCGACCTCGACGTGACCCGAATCGAGGCGTGAGCCCACGCGCCGAATCGCAAGGCCCTGGATCGCGCCCTGGTCGATCCAGCGATGGATCGGTTCGGTTCCGCGCGTGATCCCCACCTTGAGCCCCGACGAGTTCGCGAGATAGACGGTGTGGGGGATCAGGCAATGCGTTTCACCCCACTGCGGCTCGCGGCACGTCCCCGCCGCGTAGTGGCAGAGCTCGGGCTTGACGATGCACTGATCACACTGCGCGAGCCTCTGGAAGCACGGGTAACAGAAGCCCTGGGAGAAGGTCTTCTTGATCTTGCGGTCGCAGTGGATGCAACTGATGTCACCGGTGAACGAAAGCCGGAAGGTCTTGCCGATGCGATCGTTGAGCGGCGCGTCCACCGAGCCGAGGGGAAGCGCGTACTGCACCGGTTCACCCGCGGTGAACGCGGTCTTCATCTTCTGCACCTGCCCCTGCACCGGATCCGACATCGCGATGCATGATAGGGCAGGCGTCGGAGCGGGACGCTCAGCTCAGGGCAGTGCCAACCGCTGGTACTCGAACCACCAATTGCTTCCCCAGAACACGCAGAAGGAAACGAAGACGCTGTAGATGCCCCAACAGAGGATCGTCTCGACGGTGTGCGAGTAGCGCGGCACGCGTGTGCGCCCCTCGACCGCCCAGCGGCGGAAGCGGAAGCCGCCGAGCACCGCGAGGAGCACGATCACGATCTGGAACAAGAAGGCCTGGGGGTCTTCGCTCATCGCTCTTCGTTTCGGCTTGCGCGCGCCGCTGCCCAACCCCTGGCGCGGCCGAAAGCGTTGTGAGAATCCAACGCAATCGAGCGGGTGGGGCCGAGCGCCCCCTCTTCTCCGTTCACCGAACCCTTACAAAGCGCTTTCCCTCGTGTACCGTCGCCGTTCCAAAACGGCATTCCATTGCTGCCCACCCCCCGATAGGCGGCTCGCGGTGACCCGGAACGTTTCTCGAGGTCCATCTCCCGCAGCGGAACCAGGCGCCGCGGCGAACCAGAGCGCCGCGGCGGATCCGAGCGCCGCGACGAATCCCAAAACCGCGGCGAATCCGGGAGCGAGTTCTCGGCCGGATGCCTGCGAGGACCACGCGAGCTGGACGGCCCGACGCGACGAGCGCCTCGCCACCACAGCGCCTCCCGTCCTGCCCGACGATTCGCCCTGCGACCCCGCCGACCACCTGGTGGATCGATCCGCCTCGGGCGCGCTGCCCGACGCCGACTGTCAGCGCTGCGGGAGCCCCCTGCTCCCGAATCCCACGCCGGCGCGTTCGCGCATCCCGCGCGACTACACTCCGCGCCACCTCGCCGAGCGCATCCTCTCGAGTCGCACCGCCCTCGAAGGCCAGCGCAAGCACGTCACCGTGCTCTTCGTCGACGTCAAAGGCTCGATGGAACTCGCCGACGAGATCGACGCCGAGCTGCTGCACGACATCATGGATCGCTTCTTCGCCGTGCTCTCCGAAGGCATCCACCGCTTCCAGGGCACGATCAACCAGTTCACCGGCGACGGCATCATGGCGCTCTTCGGGGCCCCGATCGCCCACGAGGACCACGCCCAACGCGCCTGCTACGCCGCCCTCTATCTGAACGACGAATTACGGCGCTACTCCTCCGAACTCAAGCGCCGCCTCGGCATCACCTTCTCGGTGAGGATGGGTGTGAACTCGGGCGAGGTCGTGGTCGGTAGCATCGGCGACGACCTGCGCATGGACTACACCGCCCAGGGCCACACCGTGGGCCTCGCCGCGCGCATGGAGCAGCTGGCCGACCCGGGCACCATCTATCTGAGCGAAACGAGCGCCCAACTCGTCGCGGGCTTCTTCCATCTACGCGATCTCGGACGCTTCGAGATCAAGGGGCTGCGCGAACCCGTGCGCGTCTACGACCTGCAGGGCATCGGCCCCCTGCGTTCGCGCTTCGATCGCTCCCACGCGCGCGGCCTCACCACTTTCGTCGGGCGCGAAGAGGAGATGCACGTCCTCGAGACGGCCCTCGATCGCGCGATGCACGGGCACGCGCAGGTGGTCGGGGTGATCGCCGAGGCGGGAATCGGCAAGAGCCGGCTGTGTCTCGAGTTCGCGCGCCTGTGTGAGGGGCGCGGCATCAAGGTGCGCCACGCCCACGCCCAGGCGCACGGGCAGCTCACCCCCTTCCTGCCGGTACTCGACATGCTGCGCGGGCTCTTCGGCATCGAGGCCCAGGAAGATCCCGCCGAAGCGCGCAAGAAGATCGCCGGCGCGACCCTGCTCCTCGAGCCCGCCCTCGTCGAGGGCCTGCCCCTGCTCTTCGAGTTCCTCGGGGTGCCCGACCCTTCGCGCGATCCCCAGCCCCTCGACCCCGACGCGCGACAGCGACGGCTGCTCGGGATCATCACGCGACTGCTCCACGCGAAGAACCGCCAGGAGAGCAGCGTCTTCATCCTGGAGGATCTGCACTGGCTCGATTCGAGCAGCGAGCTCTTCCTCGAAAAGCTCGTCGAGTCGATCGCCGGCACGCAGACGATGCTGCTCATCAACTTCCGACCCGACTACCACGCGCCCTGGATGAACCGCTCCTACTACCAGCAGCTCCCGCTGCTCCCCCTCGACGAAGACGCCGTCGCGCACTTCCTCGATCACCTGCTCGGCAGCGACCCGAGCGTGAGCGCCCTGCCCGATGCCATCCACGAGCGCTGCGACGGCAACCCCTTCTTCATCGAAGAGGTCGTTCAATCCCTCGTCGACTCGGGCAACCTCGAGGGTTCGCGCGAGACCTATCGCCTGATCACGCCGGTCGAGCACATCTCGGTTCCGCAGACCGTGCACTCGGTGCTCGACGCCCGCATCGATCAGCTTCCCGATCGCGAAAAGCGCGTGCTCCAGGCCGCCGCCATCATCGGCAACCGCTTCTCGGAGGCGCTGCTGCTGCGCATCCTCGACCTCTCCGAAGTCGAACTCACCACGGCGCTGCAGACCCTCACGCGCCTCGAGTTCGTCTACGAGGTGGCCCTCTATCCCTCGGCCGAGTTCGATTTCGTGCATCCACTCACCCAGGAAGTCGCCTACAAGTGCCAGCTCAAGGAGGGACGCACGCGCGTCCACGGGCTGGTCGCGCAGGCGCTGATCGACATGAACCCCGATCAGCACGACGAGTTGGCCTCGCTGATCGCCCACCACTGTGAAGAGGCCGGCGAAACCATGCTCGCCGCGAGTTGGCACCAGCGGGCCGCCGAGTGGATCGGTCTGCGCAACGTCACCGAGGCCTACACCCATTGGCGGATCGTGCTCGGCCTGATCGGCGACAGCGAGGATTCGCCCGAGCGCGTGCGCTACGGGCTCACCGCGCGGATCTGGTTGCTGCAACTCGCCTGGCGCCTCGGCCTTTCCCAGGGCGAGGCCACGCGCATCTACAACCGCGGCCTCGAACTCGCCGGACTCGTCCACGACAAGGCGTCGCAGGTCGTACTGAACCTCGTGTACGCGGTCTTCCGCGGGGTCGTCGGCGACCACGACGGGCATCATCGCTACGCCCAGCAGGCCATGCGCCTCGCCGAAGAACTCGAGAGCACGGCGCTCACCCGTGCGGCGCGGCTTTCGATGCTGACAGCGCTCTTGTATCGCGGCAGCCTCGCCGACGCCCTCGAGATCGCCGACACGATCGAATTCAGCGAACCGTCGCGCGAAGTGAATCCGCACAACGACGCGTGGCTCGAGAACGATCTCACCCAGCGCGCCTACATCCTCGGGCTACGCGGCGTATTGCATTCGCTTTCCGGCGCCCTCGACCTCGCGGCGCCCGAGATCCGCCAGGCCGAAGAACTCGCGCGCCAGATCCGCGAACCCGAAACCCGCGGCTACGTCCATGCCTTCTGTGCGCAGCACGCGGTGCTGGCCGGCGACGTCGAGATGGCCCTCGATCACGGCGAAAAGGCCGTGGCCCTGGCCGACGAAATCGAGATCCCCCTGCAGCGGGCCGACGCCTACCTGAGCCACGCCGACGCGCTGATCCTGGCCGAACGTTGGCTCGACGCCACCGAGGCCCTGGAAACCACGCGCCTGATCCTGGACGAAACGCCGAACCTCGTGAGCCTGCGACCGCGGCTACTGAACGCCCTGGCCCTGGCCCACCACGGCCTCGGCGATCCGCTGCGCGCCCTCGAATACGCCGATGCGACCCTCGAGGAACCCGGCACGCGTGACGCCAAGATCATCGAGCTCAACGCCCGCCTCACCCGCGTGCGCGCCCTGCTCGACGCCCCGGGACGATGCGACGCCGACACGATCCAGGAAGAACTGTCGAGCGTGCTGCAGCTCGTCGACAAGACGGGGGCCGAGGCCTATCGGCCGATGATCCACCTGGTGCTCGCCGAGATCGCCGAACATGCGGGCGAGCCCCAGCGCGGTGCCGAACAGCTCGGGCGGGCCCACGCGGACTACTCGCGCATCGGCGCACGCGGGCACGCGCGCTCGGTGGCGATCCAGCTGGCCGAACAGCGAACGCGCAACGCGTCCTAGCCGGCGCGCCGCCGCAAGATCAACCTGCGGCCGGCTCGAAGCGGTAGCCCCGCGTCGCGATGCGGAACTCCGAACCCGCCGCGAGGGGATGGGCGCCATTCACCTTGATGAAGGTGCCGTTACGCGCGCCGCAGTCGTAGACCTTGAGGAACTCTCCTTCGAGGGTGAAGCGCGCATGCCGTCGCGAGAGCAGTGCGTCGTCGCGCACGAGACTCACGTCGGCGTCGCGCCCGACCGTCATTTCGCTGCCGCTCACGCGGTGGGTCTCGCGCGGGCGGCCGTCATCGCCGTAGTGCACGAGCGTCCAGGCGTCGCCCTCGCGCGAGGCCACGAGGATCTGGCTCCCCAACCAGACCTGGTCTTCGTCTTCGAGCATCGCTCCTTCCTGCTCGTCGATGCGAATCCACACCCCCGAGCCGCGACCCGTATCGGCGATGTAGTACTCGTCGTCTTCGCGCACGAGGCTCGCGTGGTGATCGGCCATGTGGATGTCTTCGGGTTCGGCGAGATCGCGACCGCGCCGACCGATCTCGAAGACCTCCCGGTCCACCGCGGTCGCAGCTCCGAGGCTGCCATCGGGGAGGATGGCAATGAGTTGCCATGTAGACGGCTCGAGCTTGCTCGAGTCGTCGAAGTGCTTCGCGGAATCGACATCGCCCCCGACCGCACTCCCCCCAATCGCCTCTGCGGCAGCCACTGCCTCACGCGCCGCCTCTTCGATCGTCGCCTCCCGTGTCTCGCGCACGTACCGCGCTTCCCCCGCATCCGCATCGAAGTCATCACAAACCAACCGCGCCCCACCACCCGCATCCCCGAACAGAAAGAGACCCGGCAAA
>JANQEL010000267.1 GCA_028278345.1 Myxococcota bacterium | reverse complement strand
ACTCGACGCGAAGGGGATGCAGTGAAAAGAACAGCGCGCTCAGAGCACTCGCGACCGGTCTTCGGGTGAGGCGCAGCAGGAGAGCGAAGAGCAGCACCGCGTTGGCGGCGTGCAGCGCGACCCCCACGGCGTGGTGCCCGCGCGGATCGAGGCCGAAGAGCTCCACGTCGAGCATGTGGGAGAGCCAGGTCAGCGGATGCCAGTTGTCGCTGTGGGCGTGGGTGAAGGCCCAGCGAAGGCCCTCGAGGGTCAGGCCGGCGCCGACCTGAGGGTTGTCGACGATGTATTGGGGATCGTCGAAGGTCGTGAACCCGTTTTCGAGCACGGGGACATAGGTGATCCCCGTCGCCAATGCGATCAACAACGCGATCAACAACGCAATAGACGACGCGATCGCGATGGGAGCGCGTTGGTCGATCCGGTCGCCGGCCGGAGCCGGCGGTTCGTCGCTCAGGTCGAGATCGTCGTCGTGGGCCACTCGAACGGCCCGTAATCCTTGCGCCGTACGTTGCTCTTGCGAAGCAGCTGCACGCCCTTCAGGACGTCAGACCGCGTGACCTGCCCGACGAGCACCCTCTCTTCGACCACCGGAATGCGTCGCAGCGCCTGGGAGAAGAAGATGTTTGCGATGCGGAAGATCCCCATCTCGGGCTCGATCGAGATCACGTCCTTGTTCATGTAGCGGCTCACGATGATGTCGCTCGTGCTGTAGTCGTCTTCGTAGAAGGCGTCGGAGGCGAGCACCTTCATGCAATCGAGCTCCGACAAGATGCCGAGCAGCTCGCCCTCGGGTGTCGTGACGGGGCAACCCGTGAGATTGTTCTTGATGAGGAGGGGAATGGCTTCGAAGACGCTCATCTCGGGAGGGACGACGACGCCTCTCGGTGTCATGATGTCTCGAGCGGTCAGGAGTTTGGGGTGAGCCATGGCGATCTCCTTTCACTTCGCCTTTCGCGCTTTGGGCGCTCGCGGGCCCGCAGGCCCGCATTGCTCGAAAGCATACCCGATTTCCCGAAAACGCCTGATTCGACGCGCGACTTCGACGCAGGGCGTCAGGCGACCTCACGGGGAGCTTTCGACTTACGTCACTTGCTGCACATGATTCGCACGCCCGAAAGCGGTGTCGATGGAGCGCGATGGGCGCTGTGGTAGCGTGCGCGTTGCGCGCCGGCCGGGAGACACAAGCGTGTGGAAAAGCGGATTGGGGTTTTCACTGGCTGCGGCCGCGCTGTTGTTCGGGGGCGCGATCGGGTCTCTGACCGGCTGCGGCTCGGCCGACGCCAACCGGGCGATCGCGAGCGCCAGTGT
This sequence comes from Myxococcota bacterium, assembly GCA_028278345.1. Classification (GTDB taxonomy): domain Bacteria; phylum Myxococcota_A; class UBA9160; order UBA9160; family UBA4427; genus DUBZ01. Next base: position 29,722 of record JANQEL010000267.1, on the reverse strand, counting down.
CGAACGCGGCACCCTCGAACGCATCGTCGTGGCCACCGGAACTCTCGAACCCGAGAGGCTCGTCGATGTGCGCCCGCGTATCTCGGGCATCGTCGAGAAGATCCACGTCGAGGACGGTGATCGCGTCAAGGCCGACCAGATCCTGGTCGAGATCGATCGCGATCTGATCGAGGTTCGCTTGCGCGAGGTGCGCGCGGCTCTCGCTTCGGCGCGCATCGAGTTGCGTTACGCGGAGATCGCCCTCGAGCGCGCGCGCAACCTGCGCGAACAGGGGACCATGCCCGATCAGGACTACGACGACACGCGTTCGCGCCATGAGCGCGCGGTGGTCGATGTCGAACGCAGGGAAGCGCAGGTCTCGCGCCTCGAAGTCGAACTCCGCTACGCCACCGTGCGCGCGCCGATGGATGGCGTCGTGCTCGAGGTTCCGGTGGAAGAGGGCAGCGCGGTGTCGTCCGTGTTGTCGGTGACGGGGGGGACGCCGCTGCTCACCCTGGCGTCATCCCACGGCCTGCATCTCGAAGGGCTGGTCGACGAGAACGAGATCGCGCGGGTGGCCCTCGGGCAACGCGCTCGCGTGCGCACGGAAGCGTTCGGAGAAGAGAAGCTCTTCGAGGGAGAAGTGCAGCAGATCTCGCCGATCGGGAAGCGCGTGCAGAACGTCACCTATTTCGAGGTCGAGGTGGCGGTCACCGATCCGGAGGCCGGTCGCCTGATGCCGCGCATGTCGGCCGACGCCGACATCGTGACCGAGATCGCGAGCGATGTGCTCTGGGTGCCCGAGACCGCGCTCCACTACGACGGCGAAGGCGTCTACGTCGAGCGCCTCGATGGCGAAGCCGAGGGGGCCGAGGGCGAAGTGGAAACGACGCGCATCGACGTCGAGCTCGGCATCGTGGAAGACGACCGCGTGCAGCTCGTGGAGGGGCTCAGCGAAGGCGCACGAGTTCGCCTGCGATGAGCCAGCCGATCGTCGCGCTCGAAGAGATCTCGAAGGTCTACGAGAGTGGGCAGGTCCACGTGCGTGCCCTCGACTCGGTCACCCTCGACATCTACCCGGGCGACCTGCTTGCCATCATGGGGCCGTCGGGTTCGGGCAAGACGACACTCATGGAGGTGCTCGGTTGCCTGATGCAACCGACGAGTGGGCAGTACCGCTTTCGCGGGCGACCGATCGAGAGCATGACTCCGGATGAGTTGGCGAGCCTGCGCGGCGAAGAGATCGGCTTCGTTTTCCAGGCGTTCAACCTGCTGCCGCGGCTCACGGCCCTCGAGAACGTGGAGCTTCCGCTCTCCTATCGTGGGGTGCCGCGGCGCAAGCGACAGGAGCGTGCTCATGCGGCACTCGCGCGGGTGGGACTCGACGCGCGCGTGCATCATCGCCCCTCGGAGATGTCGGGTGGTGAGCGTCAGCGGGTGGCGATCGCGCGCGCCCTGATCAACGAGCCGAGCTTCATCCTCGCCGACGAACCCACTGGCAACCTCGATTCGAAGACCGGGCAGGAGATCCTCGATCTGCTGCGCGAACTCGAACAGGCCGGCTCGACCATCGTGATGGTCACCCACGACGACCGCATCGGCGCCGCGGCCGAGCGATGTCTCTTCATTCGCGACGGGCGCGTCTACGACTCGCCCGATGCGGGGATGCCGTGACATGAACATCCTGGAAGCCCTGCGAAGTGCCATGCGGACCCTGCGCGCAGAGCGCCTGCGCACGGTGCTGACCCTGTTCGGCCTGGTGTGGGGAACCGCGTCGGTGATCTTCCTCACCGCCTGGGGCGCGGGGAGCAAGGAGATGGTCGAAGGCGGCTTCATGAAGGCCGGCAACAACCTGGTGCAGGTCTGGGCGGGGCGCGTCGGAGAGGACTTCACCCCCGCCATCGACCGCAGGCATCTCTGGTTCACCCGCGAGCACGCCAGGGCGCTACGCGAGAAGTCGAAGCTCGCGACGATCGCCGTGCCCGACGTCTCGCAGGTGCTGGTGGTGAGTTCCGGGCAGCGGTCGATGAGCACGAACATCCGCGGGGTCGAACCCGAAACCCTGGCGTTGCGGGGCCTTTCGATCGCCGCGGGACGCAACATCCACGAGCGGGATGTCGCGGCACGGCGTCGCGTTGCCGTGATGGGGAGTCTCATCCGCCGCGAGTTGCTCGGCCCGACCGGTCGGCTGGGTTCGCGCATTCGCATCGCCGGCCGTTCCTACGAGGTCGTGGGCATGCTCGAGCCCGTGGGCACCCAGTTCTGGAATGACGGCGGGTTCGACCTCGACGAGCAGATCTGGATCCCGAGTTCGACCCTGCTTTCGATCACCGAGGACTGGGGCACCGGGGACGAGATCATCTCATCGGTCCTGCTGCGCTTGCGCGATCGCAAGGACTTCGACGCCTTTCGCCAGGAGATCCGCGGAATCCTCGCCCCGATGCTGGGGGTCTCCCCGAGCGACGAAGAAGCCGTGTTGATCGGAAGCCCGATCGACTCCCTGCGCAAGATGCCCGTCGACGCGATGGACGGAATCCTCTTCATCCTCGGCGCGACGACGCTGGTGATCGGGGGCATTGGAGTCTTGAGCATGATGCTCGACTCCGTGCAGGAGCGGCGCCGCGAGATCGGCGTGCGCCTCGCAGTGGGGGCGCGGCGTCGCGACGTCCTGCTCCAGTTCTTCCTCGAAACCTTCGTGATCACCGCGGTGGGCGGGGGGATCGGGCTCGCCATCGGGCTTGCGGGGTGTATCGGCCTGGATGCCATCGCGGTACCGGGTCGCATCCCGGCGCCGATCCTCACCGGTCGCATCATCGCGGTGGCCGTCTTCACGATGTCCCTCGTCGGCTTCCTCTCCGGAATGGTGCCCGCCTGGCGGGCCTCGCGCGTCGACCCTTCGGTGACGCTCAGGGTGGAATGACGATGCTGTGGTTCGAACTCATTCCCCAGACCCTTCGCAGTGTTCGCGCCCATGCGATGCGCTTCGGCTTGACCTCGCTCGGCGTCTTCTGGGGCGTGATGATGTTGACCTTCCTCACCGCGAACCAGATCGGCTACGACCAGCACTTCGGCGACATGGTGCACAAGATCGGCCAACGCATCGTCTATCTCTTCTCGGGCGCCGTCAGCAAGGGCGGAGCAGGTGAGCGCGGCACACGTCTCATCGAGTTCGAGGAAGAGGATGTCGCGCGCGCCGCCTCCCTCGATAGCGTCGAACTCGCGGCGGCGAACCTGTGGTTGGGGTCGCGGCTGTTTCGGGCGAGTGGCCGCAGCAAGTTGCTTTGGACCTATGGTGCGGACGAGAACACCCTCACGGTGCGCGGCTACGAGATCGCCGAGGGGCGTGGCTTCACCACCGCCGACCTGCGCGATCGACGGGAGGTCGTCTTCCTCGGCGAAACGGCGGCGAAGCGCTTGTTCGGCGACGAGCGCGCGGTGGGGAGGTATCTCACCATCGACTCGACGCGCTATCGCGTGATCGGAATCTCGCGCCACAAGGGCGAACAGATGGTGGCGCTCGGGCCCAGGGATGACGAGATCGCGTTGATTCCCGTCACCACGGGACAGCGTTGGCTCTCCGGGAACGACAACGTCGGCAACATCATCATGATGCCGGTCACGCGCGAGGCGAGCTATGCGGCGATCGAGCACGCGCGCGCTTTGCTCGCACTGCAACGTGGCTTCGCCTGGGACGACGACAGCGCCGTGGGTTCGTTCAACGTGCAGGATGTGCTCGACATCCTCGAGGGCATTCTCTTCGGTTTGAAGCTGTTCCTGATCGTGGCGAGTTGCATCACGCTCTTCGTCGGTTCGGCGGGAGTGATGAACATCATGCTCGTGGTGGTGAGCGAGCGGACGCGCGAGATCGGCCTGCGCAAGGCGATCGGCGCGTCGAACACGGCGATCTTCGTGCAGTTCCTGGCCGAAAGCCTGTGCGTCACCTTGATCTCGGGGTTGATCGGCGTGGCGGTCGGCTGCGCGATGTCCTTCGGATTGGCCCGCTATGCCTCGGTCTCGCCCGTACCGGTGGTGGCCCCGATCGTGGTGCCCGAGGTACTGATCGTGATCTTCCTGGTGGTCGTGGTGGTGGGTGTCGCGGCGGGGCTATTGCCCGCGATGCGCGCGGCGCGCATCGAACCCGCGATTTCGCTGCGAGCCTGATGATGTCGGGCGAGGGCGTGATCGGGATCGATGTGGGGGGCGGCGGGGTTCGCGTCCTCTGGCTCGAACTCGGCAACGGTCGCACGACCGTGGTTCGCTGCGATGGGCGCTACACGAGGCCCGTCGATCGTCTCTCGACCGATCTCGATCTCGAGGCCCTGTGGCGCGAGGTTTCGCTCGGCGTGCGCGAATGCCTGGACCGGGTCGGAGCGCGCGCCGAAGACGTTCGCGGGCTCGCGGTGGCGGCGGTGCGCTTCGGCAACGTCCTGGTGAACGAGCGGGGGGAAGCGCTGTTCGCCGTGGCGAACCGCGATGCCCGGGCCGCACTCGAGAGCTTCGAACTCGCGCGCCGGGGTGATGCGTGGCTGGAGCGCAGCGGCATGTGGCCCCTGCCCATCCACGCGAGCGCTCGCATCGCGTGGCTGCGCAAGCACCAGCCGGATGTCGTCGCGCGGACGAGTGCACTGTTGAGCGTCGGCGACTGGTTGAACCTTCGCCTGTGTGGCGCCGTGCTGACGGATTCCTCGCAGGCGGGCTGCACGGGCTTCCATCCCCTCGACTCTTCTCGTGCTTCGACTGCCGTCGACGAGGAAGCGGTCTTCGAGGCGATGCCGCCGACGGCGGAGAGCGGCGAGAAGATCGGAGAGCTACGCGCCTCGGCCGCGGAGGCACTCGGCCTGCGGACGGGCATCCCCATTGCCCTCGGCGGTGCAGACAGCCAATGCGCACTGCTCGCCGGCGGCGTCGTGAGCGCGGGCGAGGTCGCGGCCGTGGCGGGAACGACCGCTCCCGTGATGGTCGTATGCGACGCGCCCATCATCGATGCCGAAGGGCGCATATGGAGCGGGCATCACGTGATCCCACGGCGCTTCGTGCTCGAGAGCAGCGGAGGCCCGATGGGGGAGTCCCTCGATTGGTTCGCCCGCCTGCTGTTTCCCGATGCCGATGAGCCGGTCGAGCTCGTGTTGCGAGAAGCGGCCGAAGCGGACGTCGGTTCGGCGGGCCTGCTCTCGACCCTGGGTGCGGAAGTGATGGATGCGAAGCATCCCCACATGCCGTTCGGCCAGTTCACCCTCGGCCATCTGGCTAGCCGCGACGATCCCGCGCCGCGGCGTCATCTCTGTCGCGCGGTCCTGGAGGGCCTCGCCTGTGCGCTTCGCGCGAACATCGAACAGCTCGCGTCGGTCGCCGAGATCTCGCACGCGCGCATGGCTCTGCTGGGCGGGCTCTCGCGCGGCGATCTCTTCAGCCAGATCGTCGCGGATGTCTGCGGCCGGGAGGTGGTGACGTTCGGCGAGAGCGAACGAACGGCGCTGGGGGCGGCCATGTGTGCCGCAGTGGGCGCCGGCGCGGCGAGCGACCTGGTCGACGCGTGCGAGCGCTTCGCCGGCCCGAGAAACTCTTGGCGTCCGCGACAGGAACTCGCCGAAGCGCATCGATCCCTGTACGAAGCGTGGTCGACGCTGCGCGACGCCGGGCGCAAGAGCACCACCCCGATTGCCGCAGCCCACGCCACGACCTGGGCGCTGCGCGATCCCGACGCCTAGAAGACTCTCAGTCGTCTCGCCCCACCCAACCCGCCGCCGCGAAGCCCGTGAGCAGGGGAACGGCGCGGTTGATCGAGGTGTAGAGCGCGCGCTCGAGTACGTTGAAGGGAATCGAGTCGAGGGGAATGCGGAAGTGGTTGCGGCTCGGCTGAATGGCGTCGAGCTGCTTCATGAAGGCAACCTGTTTGGGTTCGAGGCCGAGGTTGAAGAAGCGATGCCCGGTGGTGGGAAGCATGCGCGAGTCGGCCAGCTGCTTGCGGATGGCCATCGAAGACTCGGTCGAGTCGTGGAGCAGGTAGATCCCGATCGACTTCCGCAGGTCGAGCAGTTCGCACACGATCGGGACCACGTAGTTGGGGTAGCCCGTGTGCGAGATGACGATCGCGTTCAGTCTGCGGGGCAGATCGTTCAACACCAGCCAGTCCACCAACTCGGGGCGATCGACCACGATCACGTGATCGACATCGATCGCGCGTGGCAGGTGTTCGACGTACTTCTCCTCGTCGCGGAATTCGAAGAGCGCGCGCGGGATGAAGCGCGGCAGGCGATGCCCGGCGCTCGCCATCTGGTCGCAGACCCCGTCGAGCACCGTACGCGCCGGAGGGCGCCAGGATTTCGTTCCGTGATAGACGAGCCCGGCTGCTGCGGCGGCGCCCATGACCCCGCCGCGAACCCCCAACGCGTGATAGCCGATCGCTCCGCCGAGCAGGCCCGCCAGGGGCCACATCGCGTGGGTCGGGACCCGCTCCATGCAGTAGTAGACATAGAGCAGATTCTGCGTGAAGTGATGGCGTCCACCGAAACTCGCCTGGTGGCTGAGCCGCAGGAAATCGAAATCCGATAGCCCGTGCGGGTCACGCGGGTCCAACGCGAACACGTAGCCGCAGTCGGGGCAGACCACCCCTTCGGCTGCGCGGACCCGCTTCGAACACTTCGGACACTGCACGTGGATCGACCCCCGTGCAGCGGCGTTTCGGCGCACCGGCCCTTCGGGTCAATCGGCTTTCTCTGCTGGCGCGGTTGCCGCGTTCTCGAAAGTCATCCGTAGTTCGAGGTGGTGATCGAGGCTGTAGCGACCCGGCTCGTGGTAGAGAAAGTGGAAGCACACCCCGAGCAGGCAGACGTTCTTGATGAAATTGCTGCGTTGATAGAGATCCCAGAGCCAACCCCAATCGCGCGGCAGCTCGGGCGGATAGACGAACATGCCGGGAACGTGGATCGCGATCGTCACGATCACGAGGAAGATCCCCAGCGCGATTGCAGCCACGTGAACGCGAAAGCCCGCCGCGATCGAGGCGCCGCCGGCCAGCAGCAGGAAGCCCGCGCCGAGCGAGAGGAGCCTCGGCCAGGGAACCCACTCGGGCATCAGCCGTTGGATCAACCCGTCGCTGAAGATGTGCTCGCCGCCGAGCACGATGAAGATACTGCTGAAGAGCAGTCGGAAGACGAGTTCGGCGGTGTCGTCGTCGATGCGTCCGCGAATCACTCGGGCGGCCCCCAGCGCTGCACGCCCGGCAGCCCGCGATAGAGCAGCGCGTGGAACACCTTGCGCGGAACGGCGCGGCGCAGCACGTAGAAGAAGAGCGCGTCGATCGTGGCGAAGACGCGCAGTCGTGGTTTCCGCTTCTGCAGGGTGCGCAAAACCCGATCAGCGATGTGTTCCGGTGTGGCCCTCGCGACGTTCATCAGGCGCTCGATGAAGGGCGACATCGAGCGGTAGACCTCGTGATAGGGGTCGGCTTCGTCCTCCATCGCCCGGCGCGCCGCTGCGCTCCACACCACGTTGCGAAAGGAGTTCGAGTGGATGAATCCGGGCTGCACGAGGGTCACCGCCACGCCCCAGGGCTTCATCTCGTACCAGAGCGATTCGCTCGCGCCCTCGAGGGCGAACTTCGAACCGCTGTAGGCCCCCATCGTGGGCATCGCCATCATGCCACTCACGGAAGAGATGTTGATCACGCGCCCGCATCGCTTCGCCCGCATGTCGGGGAGCACCAGGCGGGCGAGATCCATCGGCCCGACGAAGTTGCTCGCCAACTGGCGGTGCATCTCGACCTCGTCGAGGTGCTCGGTGACCGATCGATAGGCCACGCCTGCATTGTTGATCAAGATGTCGACGCCGCCGAGTTCGCTGTGGATCTCGTGCACGACCTTCTCGCGCTGATCGCCGTCGGTGATGTCGAGAGGGCGCAACCAGACGCGTTCGCTGGCCTGGATCCCCAGGCCTTCGAAACGCGGCAGCGAGGATTCGCGCGCGGTCAACACGATGTGACCGGCCGGCCAGGCGATGAGGCGTCGCGCCAGTGCGAGACCGATCCCGCTCGTCGCGCCAGTGAGCAGAACGACGGGGTTCGCAGGGAGTGACGAATCAACCGGAGCGCGAAGCGAGGTCACGCGAACACGGTAGAAACTCGCTCGCAGTGGCGAAAGGGCAGTGCTCCGGAGCCCGGTTCGTCAGCTCGACGTTGCGCGCTCCGAACGAAGCGTCGCGCGCGCCGCCCCGTTGGTGCTCGCCTCGGCGTAGATGCTCGCAGGAGGCTCCTTCATGTCCCACACCAGACCCACGGCCTGCATGGCGCGCAGCACGTACCAGGTGATGTCGATTTCCCACCAGTAGAAACCCTGGCGGGTCGAGTTCATGAAGCGGTGGTGATTGTTGTGCCAACCCTCACCGAGGGTGAGCAGCGCGAGGACCCAGTTGTTCTTGCTGTCGTCGCCGGTGTCGAAGCGCACGCTTCCCCAACGATGGGAGAGCGAATTGATCGTATAGGTGGCGTGCCAGCAGGCGACCGTCGAGATCCCCATGCCCCAGAGCAACCCGCTGAAGCCGCCGATGCCGTAGCAGAGGAAGGCGAGCAGGATCGGCGGAACGATGTGCCACTGGTTCAGCCAGACGAGTTCGGGGAAGCGAGCGAAGTCGCGAATCTCGCCGAGTCGCGTGTCGTGCCACTGCTTCTCGAAGATCCAAAGCTGGTGGGCGTGCCAGAAGCCCTTGCGCGGCGAATGGGGGTCGGGCTCCTCATCGGAGTAGCGGTGATGGACGCGATGGGTGCCGGCCCACCAGAGCGGCCCCTTCTGCACAGCACTGGTTCCGAGGAAGGCGAGCGCGAACTGCATCGGGCGACTGGTCTTGTAGCTGCGATGCGAGAAGTAGCGATGGAAGCCACCCGTGATGCCGAACACGCGCAGCCAGAAGGTGGTGAGGAAGAGGGCGATGTCCGCGGCACTCACCCCCACCCAGAAGGCGAGCAGGCAGGAAGCGTGGATGCCCCAGTAGATCGCGGCCGAAACATTGCCGTAGCGACTCCACCAACCGTCGGGCTCTTCGATCGAGCTGACATCCCTGGCCGACTGGCCGTTCTGGCTCTGGGCCACACTGTCGAAGGCAGTGGTCTTCTTCGTTTCCATCGTGATCCTCGGCTCGGTGCGTTCGAACGTCTGCGGGGGGTGTATGAGCGTGCAGTGGTTCGCGGCTGGCGCTGCGAGACACTACGAAGTGCATCGAACCGCAGCAGCATCGAGCCGGTGAAACTTTGGTAAAAGCCCGGTTCTCGCGTCCGATCACATCTGATCGCGTGGGCCTGGAGCGTGCGCTACGCAATCGCCTCATGGCAGGCGCACTTTCCGGGCTGCGGGTTCTCGAACTCGCCGATCGAGCGGGGATGTACGGCGGAAAACTTCTCGCCGACCTCGGGGCCGACGTCGTGCGCCTAGTGCAGCCGGGGGAGCGGACGCCCGAGCTGTACGATCGCTATCTGAACACCAGCAAGCGCGCTGTGGCATTCGACCTCGATGCTTCCGGTGATCGCAATGCCTTCGCCCGGCTGGCGGCGGAAGCCGATCTCGTGATCGAAACCCTGGCTCCGGGTGCCCTCGCCGAGCGGGGCCTCGACTTCGAAACCCTGCGCGAGCGCAATCCCTCCCTCGTCATGACGTCGATCACGGGCTTCGGGCAGACGGGGCCTCATCGCGATCATCGCTGGAGCGATCTGGTGGCTGGCGCTGTCGGGGGGGCCATCTACGTGACGGGAGATCCCGCGACTCCACCGGTCACGCTCGCGGGGGAACAGTCGTTTCGCATGGCGTCGTGTTGCGCCGCGGGTTCGAGCCTGATCGCCCTGCGCCACGCCCGGGCGACGGGGCGCGGCCAACACGTCGACATCTCGGCCCAGGAAGTGATGCTCGCCGTGACCCACATCAGCGGCATCGGAAAGTACCTCGACGACGGCATGGTGCCCACGCGCAACGGCACCTCCCTCTTCGCCGCCGTGCCGTCGGGCGCCTATGCCTGCAAGGACGGGTTGATCTACCTGATCGTGAATCGCCCGGCCCATTGGGAAGCCCTCGCGAAGTGGATCCACGAGGAAACGGGCAACGAAGAGGTCGTGCTGCCGATGTTCGAGGGGCCGTCCTCGGTGCGCATCGAGCACCGCGACCTGCTCGACATCTTCATCGGAGATCTCACGGCGAAGTACAGCGTCGAAGAGATCTACCACGAAGGACAGCGACGCCACATCGCGATGACGCCGGTGCAGAGCGTGGGCGAGGTGCTGCGCGACCCGCATCTCGCGGCGCGAGAGTTCTTCGTCGACGTGGTGGGTCGCGACGGCGAGACGACCACGATGCCGGGTGCGCCCTATCGCCTCTCGAAGACGCCGTGGCGAATCTCGGGGCCGGCGCCCGAACCGCAGAGCGACGTGGCGTTCGACACGCCGCGCCGAACGATCGCCTCATCGCAACCGCAGGCCGAAGGCGCGCTCGCGCGCCTGAGGGTGATCGAGTTCACCGCGGGGATGGCGGGGCCGTGGATCGGTCGCTTCATGGCCTATTGCGGCGCCGAGGTCATCAAGGTCGAGAGCGTTTCGCGCCCGAGCGTGGTGCGCATGTACATCCCGCCGCGCAACCGCGAACTCGGCATCCAGCCGGCCCTCTCTCCCTGGTTCACCGACTGGGATGGAGGAAAGCGCTTCGTCACCCTCGATCTCGAGAAGCCCGAGGCGGTGGAGTTGGCCAGGCAGCTCGTCGACACGGCCGATGTGGTGATCGAGAACAACAGCACGGGTGTGATGGAGAAGCTCGGCCTGGGCTACGACGTCCTCGCCGCGCGCAAGCCGGATCTCATCCAACTCTCGAGTACCGGGTACGGGGATTCGGGGCCGTTCGCGAAGTACGTGACGTGGGGGCCGAACATCGAAGCGCTCTCGGGTCTGAGTCGACTCTCCGGGCAACCGGGGAGCGCCTGCACCAACACCCAGTACGCCTATCCCGACGCCTTGAGCGCGTTGCACGGGCTCGTGGCCGTAATGGCCGCCCTCGACCACCGCGACCGGACCGGCGAGGGACAGCGGATCAACCTCGCCCAGCTCGAAGCCAGCATCGCCTCCCTCGGTACCGCCATGATGGAAACGCTACAGGGGGGAAGCGAGCCCGAACCGTGCGGCAACACCTCCGACGAGATGGCACCCCACGACGTCTATCCCTGTGCGGGGGAGGAGCGTTGGTGTGCGATCAGCGTCGAGGACGAAGAGACCTGGAAGCGATTCTGCGTTGCGATCGAACGCGAGGCCTGGATCGAGGATCCGCGCTTCGCTTCCCTCGATGCACGCCTCGCGAATCGCGGGGAGCTCGATCGCGAGATCGCGCAGTGGTGCCGTGAACGCTCTCCCCACGAAGCCGTGCAGCAGTTGCAGGCCGCCGGGGTCGCGTCGGGCGTCGTCGCCGACATCGAAGACACCTGGGAGCGCGATCCCCATCTGCGCGAGCGCGCCTTCTTCGAAACGATCCCACACCTCGTGAAGGGAGAGGTGGTGGCGAGTGGTATTCCCGTTGGTCTCAGCGAGACCCCGGGCTGCACCTGGCGCGCCGGAGCCGACTTCGGCTGTGACAACGACCACGTCTTCGGCGAACTGCTCGGGCTCGACGCCGATCGAATCGCGAAGCTCCGCGAGATCGGCGCGATCGAGAACTGATTTGGCCGTCCGACCGGAGCCTTTTCCCCGGGGAGAGCACGTTCGATCAAGCTCGAACGCGGGTCGCTGGTTAGATTCACGACATGACCAGGGCGCACCGCAATCGCCTCGATCCGATCGAAGAGGCCCTCGAATCGATCGAGGCGCGGCTCGACACGGCACTCACCGTCGCGGCGCTGGCGCGCGACGTCGGCTTCTCGCCGTCGCATTTTCAACGCGTGTTCCACGCGGTGGTCGGTGAGCCGGTCGGTGCCTACGTGCGCCGCAGGCGGCTCGCACGGGCGGTTCCGGCGCTTCTCGAGGGTGGCGATCGCATCGTCGATATCGCGCTGGCCGTGGGGTTCGAGTCGCACGAGGCATTCGGTCGGGCCTTCAAGACTCAATTCGAGATGACGCCGGCAGAGTTTCGGCAGCGGGGCTCGCGCTTTCACGGACTCGCGGGGCCCCGACTTGCACGATCTCGACTCCTGCTTCGCGAGGAGTATCGGTTTCGCGAGCCCGAGATCGTCGAGCGCGAAGCATTCACCGTCGTGGGGTACCGCGCACCCTTCGTCTCGGCGCTGGTCGAGGGCAGCGAGCACCGCGACGTCATTCCCGGGTTGTGGCGACGCTATCTCGCAGCCCGCGACACCATCTCCGCCCGAAGCGACCCCGATGACTACGGAGTCTGCATTGCGAGTGCCGATCAGGACTTCACTTCCAGCAGCGAACTCGACTATCTGGCGGGCGCCGTGGTTTCGCGGGTCGGCGAACCGCCGACCGGAATGTCGCATGTCGAAATCCCGCAGCAGACCTATGCCCGGTTTCGCCATCCCGGCTCGATCGACGACATCGACCAGACCCTGCTCTTCGCGTTTCTCGACTGGTTACCGGACTCGGGTCACGACTATCGGGCCGGGTTCGAGGTCGAGATCCATTCCGGAACCGACCAACGGTGCATCGACTACTACCTCCCCATCGAGTCACAGCCGAGGGCCCGGGCTTGATGCGTTCAGTTCTGTCCGTGGCGTTGATCTTCGCACTTGGTTGCGGCGCCGGTGCTCCGATTCGATCCGTCAAGGTTGGCTACGCGGAGCGTGAATTCGCCGACGCAGAGCGTCGATCGTGGAAGGCCGACCAACCCTGGCCGCTACCCGCGGCCATCTGGTACCCGGCGCGGTCACAGGCGAAGGAGGCGCGTTTCACCATCGGTCCCCCCGGCGCTCCCTTCCTCGATCGGGGTTGGGTTGCGCGTGACGCCGCGATCTCGACCGAGGCGAAGCGCCTTCCGCTCGTTCTGCTTTCGCACGGAACCGGTGGTGAGCGCAGTGATCTTTCATGGCTGGCGGAGCCGCTCGTCGAGGCGGGCTACTTGGTTGCCGCCGTCACGCACCACGGGAACTCGATCCAACACGACGACCTGACCGTGCAGGGGTTCTTTCTCTTCTGGGAGCGGGCTCGGGAGATGTCGGTCCTGCTCGACCACCTGCTCGAGGATCCCGACTTCGGCTCCCGAATCGATCGCGGGCGCATCGGTGTGGCGGGCTTCTCCCTCGGAGGCAATACGACCACGCTGCTTGCGGGTGCGCGACTCGATACCCAGGCTTACTACTCCCGGTGCCAGCAGCCCGACGCGCGCGCCTCGAGCTGCCGGCCACCGCCCGAGTCGCCGTTCACTGTCGCGGATCTCGAAGCCCTGGTCGAACGCGACGAGCGGACGCGAGCTTCGATCGCGTCGGCCGATCGCGACTGGCGCGACTCGCGCGTGCGCGCCGCATACGCGATTGCGCCGGCGGTGCTCGAAGCGCTCGATCGAGGGAGCATCGAGCGAATCGAGATTCCTGTAAGGGTCGTCGTCGGCGATCGCGACACCCTCGCGCCGGTCGCGCTGAACGCGAGGCCGTTCAGCGAAGCGCTGCCTCGATCGCGATTGCTCGTGCTGCCTGGTGTCGATCACTACACCTTCATCGGCGAGTGCGGCTGGGCGGGGCGCCTGCTCCTCGGCGAGATCTGCGAAGAACGGGCCGAAGTGAGTCGGCGCGACACCCTCGACCGCGTCTCACGAGACGCGGTCGCCTTCTTCGACGAGTCATTGAGATACGAGGGGCGCGCAACTGCCGAAGGCGACTAGACCTCGCGGTACTCGACGAGGTTGAGCTTGCGGTAACTGAACTTCCAGCCTTCGTCGGTGCGCACGTAGCGATCGTCGTAGTAGCCGTGCCCCGTCATCGCCTTGCCGTCGTCGGTGCTGCGCAGGTCGAGGTAGACGGTGCCGGTGGCGTTGTCGCCGTCCAGTTCGATCACGTGGTTGTGGACGAAGGGGATGAAGGTGCTGGCGTCGAAGGTGGCGCGGTAGGTCTCGAGGATGGCATCGCGGCCTTCGAGGGCGGGGCGGTCGTTCAGGTCCATCACGCCGTCCTTCGCGAAGAGGTGCGCCGCTCCGTCGGCGTCCTTCTGCCAGACGCAGTGGGCGTAGCGGCGGGGCAGGTCGCGAATGGCCTCGAGGTCGCTGAGACGTCGCACTTCGTCTGACATGGGAACTCCGGCTGCTGGGGGTCAGTCGTCGAGGGTCTCGGCCACGAGTTCGGCGATGTCCTTCGCCGCGATCGTGCCGTCGGGATCCTTGGCGCCCAGCGCATCGTCGAACATCTGCATGCAGAAGGGACAGCCGACGGCCGCGGTTCCCGCGCCGCATTGCTGCACGTCCTCGATGCGCGTGTGGTTGATGCGCTTTTTGGGCTTGTCGTCCATCCAGGCATAGCCACCACCCGAACCGCAGCAGCGGGACTTCGACTTCGAAGCCTGCATCTCGATCAGCTGCCCCGGCGCCGTGATGTTCGAGAGCACGTTGCGCGGCGCGTCGTACTGCTCGTTGTGGCGGCCCAGATAACAGGGATCGTGGTACGTGATGCTCTCGTGCTTCTTCTTCGGGGCGAGCTTGCCTTCCTTCATGAGCCCGTCGATCAACTCGGTGTGATGGACGACTTCGACCTCGCTCCCGTAGTCGGGGTACTCGTTCTTGATCGTATTGAAGCAGTGCGGGCACGCGGTAATCACGCGCTTGATGCCGTACTCCTGGAACATGTCGATGTTGGTCTTGGTGCAACCCTGGTAGTTGAGCTCGTCGCCGGCGCGGCGAGCAGGATCGCCGCTGCACTGCTCTTCGTTGCCGAGCAGCGCGAAGTCGACCCCGGCGGATTGCATCACCTTCACCATCGCACGGGAGGTCTCGATGTTGCGGTCGATCATGGCGCCCGCGCAGCCGACCCAGAAGAGGGTGTCGCTCTGGTCGCCGCGGCCGTAGACCTTCACGTCGAGGTCTTCGAACCACTCCTCGCGATCGCGCCCCTGGCCTGCGAAGGGATGACCCCGCTCTTCGATGTTCTTGAGGAAGGCCTGCGTCTCCTCGCCCATCTTGGCTTCGCTCATCACCAGATAGCGGCGCATGTCGATGATCTTCGGGATGTGCTCGATGAAGACCGGGCATTCGTGCATGCAGGCGCCGCAGGTGCGGCAGCCCCAGAGTTCTTCTTCGAGCACCGCCGGCGTCGTGCCGTCTTCGCCGTCGCCCATCAAGAGACCCAGCATGCCGTCGGGGCCTTCGTCGGCTTCCGCTCTTTCCACCGCTTCCGCGGCATCGACGCCATTGGCCTGGTTGATCGCGAGCTGGGGCCCGACGACGTCGAGATGCCCCTTCATGTCCTGGATCAGCTTGCGCGGGTTCAGCGGAACGCCGCTGTTGGTGGCCGGGCAGACGCTCTCGCAGCGGCCGCAGTTCACGCAGGCGTCGAGGTCGAGCAGGGACTTCCAGCTGAACTGTTCGATGCGGTTGTTGCCCAGGGTGTCGAGGGCGTCGGGATCGGTCTCGGCGAGTTCGTCGATGTCGGGATAGGTGAGCTTCCCTGTCGGCGCGGGGTTGCGCAGGAAGAGGTTCGTCGTGCCGAAGAGCACGTGCTTGAACTTGCCGAGGGCGAAGTAGGCGATGAAGGCGAAGGCCGTGACGGCGTGGATCCACCAGTTGTAGCGGTGCCACTCCGTCAGTCGTTGGCTGTCGACGTTCTGCAGCATCAGCGCCACGACGTAACCACCCGGCGACCACGGCGCGAGTTCGGGCTGTACGCGCAGTTCGGTTACCGCGATTCGCAGCCCCTCGACGAAGAAGCCCTGCACGAAGATCACCAGCAGGAGCAACACGGCGACCCAGTCGTCGGCGATCGTGTGGAAGCGCGCGGGCTTCACGACCCCGCGGTACCAAAGGGCCATGCAGAGCCCGACGATGCCGAGGATCCCGAAGCTGTCGGAAAGCAGGGAGTACCAGAGATAGAAGGTGCCCTGGAGGAAGGGGATGCCCGTCCACTCCTGGATCGAGATCAGCGACGTGGCGATCAGCTGGGCGAAGAAGCCGTAGAAGATGAACAGATGGGCGAGCCCCATGAAGGGTTCGCGCAGCTGACGACGCTGCAGGAAGATCTCCGCCAGGGTGAAGCGAATGCGCCCCGGGATGTCGTCGAGGCGGTCTTCGGATCCGCCGACCCGCCACAGCTGCACGCGCTGGTGGATCGTCCAGATCACCACGCCGAGGGCGACTGCGAGGAAGAGGTAGATGAGGGCGTGGCCGGCGATGTTCCAGTAGATCTGGCGGGTGGGGCCCATGCTGCTCCCTGCGAATGGACGCGCAGGCTACCAAGCCCCCGTGCCCCTGCAAGAAGTCGCGAGCGCCGTTGCGGGGCTCCGACTCGCTAGACTGCGCGCGACCGAGGCCATGAAAGAACTGCTGAAACAGATCGACGCCTGGAAGACCTCGGGTGAGCAGATCGCGCTCGCCACGGTGGTGCACATCCACGGCTCCGCACCGCGTCCCGAAGGCGCGCGCCTCGCGATGACGCGCGGTGGTGAAATGATCGGTTCAGTGTCGGGAGGCTGCGTCGAAGGCGATGTCTACGAGCGCGCGCTGCGCGTGCTCGACGGAGAAGCGCCCGCCCTCGTCGAATACGGCCCCGCGGAACCCGACAGCTTCGAGGTGGGCCTTTCCTGCGACGGCGAGATCGAAGTGCTGATCGAGCCACACGACGACGGCGAAGTCGGACAGGCCTTGCGCGAAGCCATCGAGACGGGCGAAGCCGCCGTGCTGGCCGTGGCCCTCGATCCCGAAGCGCAGCGGGGAAGACGACTCGCCTTGGTGGGGAAAGAGCTGCGCCGGGTCGGGTCGATCGCGGCCGACCTCGATGACGCGATCGTCGAACAGGCCCGCGAAGTTCTCGAAGCGGGAACCCGAACGATCCGTAGCATCGAAAGTGCGAGCGAAACGCATCGCATCTTCTACGAGGCCTTCCTGCCGCCCCAGCGACTGTTCATCGTGGGGGCCACCCATACGGCAGAGACGGTCTGTCGCTTCGCGCGGGAGCTGGGCTTCGAAGTGTGTCTGATCGAACCCCGCACTGCGTTCACGCGCGGTGATCGCTTCGAAGCCGCGCACGAGATCACCAGTGAATGGCCCGTGGATGTACTGGACGGTGCACGTCTCGGCGACGATGCCTACGTGCTCACGCTGACCCACGATCCGAAGTTCGACATCCCCACCCTCGAGCGGGCGTTGCGTTCGGATGTTCGCTACATCGGTGCGCTCGGAAGCCGCCGCACGCACGAGAAGCGCAAGCAGGCGCTTCGCGAACTCGGCTTCGGCGACGACGAGCTCGCCCGGATCCACACCCCGGTCGGCCTCGACCTCGGTGGTCGCAGCCCCCAGGAAATCGCACTCGCGATCGTCGCCGAAATGGTGGCCACCCGATACGGGCGCGAGCGAACGACCCGCTAGCGAGAGGTCTGATCAAAGATGGCGATCGAAATCAAGGAAACCTTCGAAGTCCAGGCGTCGGTCGACGAAGTCTGGACCTTCGTGTCCACGCCGAACCAGGTGGTGGGCTGCCTGCCCGGCGCCTCCCTCACCGAGGAAGTCGACGATCGCAACTTCAAGGGCAAGGTGAAGATCAAGCTCGGCGCCGTGACCGCGGCGTACAAGGGCAAGATCGAGTTCAAGGAAGTCGACGCCGCCAACCACAAGCTGGTGATGGAAGGGAAGGGCAAGGATCCGAGTGGCGGTACCGCCAAGGCGGAGATCACCGTGCAACTCGTGACGACGGCGAGCGGCGGCACCTCGATGTCGACCGACGCTGCGATCGATCTCACCGGCAAGGTGATGCAGGTGGGCGGCGGCATGATCAAGGGCGTGTCGCATCAGCTGTTCCAGCAGTTCGCGCAGACCGCGAAGGAACGCCTGGAGGCGGCCGCACCCGCGGAGGGCGCGCCGGGTGAAGCCGGCGCGGGCGCAGCCGCCGTCGCTCCCGCGAGCGAAGAGAACGAACTCAAGGTGATCCCGCTGCTCTTCAACACCCTGAAGACCGCGATCGCGAATTTCTTCCGCCGCCTGTTCGGTGGAGCGTCGAGCTGAATCGGAGACCCCAATGACGCAGGCACTCGAAGGCATCCGCGTGATCGAACTCGGGGGCGGCGTCAGTGCTCCCTTCTGCGCGAAGTTGTTCGCCGACTACGGCGCCGAAGTCATCAAGGTCGAACCGCGAGAGGGCGGCGACCCCTCGCGCAGCTGGGGTCCCTTTCCCGGCGATGCCGCCCACGTCGAGAAGAGCGGCGTCTTCCACTTCCTCAACACGAACAAGAAGTCGGTCACCCTCGATGCGACCGATGACTCCGATCGCGAGAAGATCTCCGCTCTGATCGCGAGCGCGGATGTCCTGATCGAAAACAACACGCCGCGCCAGATGCGCGACTGGTCCCTCGACTACGCCGCGCTCGCCCAGGCGAACCCCGGTCTCGTGATGATCTCGATCACGCCGTACGGCCAGACGGGCCCCTACGCGGATTGGCACGGCACGGACCTCAACGCCTACCACCTGACGGGAGCGAGTTCGCGCTACTGCGGGCTGCCCGGCGAAGCGCCCCTCGAGCACGGCACGTTTGCTGCGGACTACTTCGGTGCGGTGGCCGCGGCGTCCTGGGGCATGGCGGCCGTGTATGGGCGCAAGAACACCGGTGTCGGCCAGCACGTCGACGTCTCGAGCGCCGAGGCGATCGCGGCGGCCTTCACCGGGGGCCAGAACATCGGTGGCTACGCCCAGGACGGGAAGTTCGAGAAGCGCACCGGCGTCGGCATGCCCCTCGGTGCGCCGGCCACAATCGTCCCCTGCAAGGACGGCCACGTCTGGATGCTCGCCCTCGAGCCCGGGCAGTGGAACGGCATCGCGAAGGTGATGGGCGATCCCGAGTGGATGCAGACCGAGATGTTCCAGGACATGTTCTCGCGCGCCCAGAACGCCGACCTCATCTACCCGCTGATCGAAGAGTGGACGATGCAGCACGGCAAGCACGAGATCATGGAGCAGTGCCAGGCCAACGGTGCTCCGGTCTCCGCCGTCTTCACCGTCGCCGAAGCGGCCGACCATCCCCATCTCCAGGAGCGCGGCTACATCGTCGAGATCGAACACGACGAACTCGGCACCCTGCGCATGTTGGGCGCCCCGTTCAAGCTTTCGCAGACCCCCGGTGGTCCAACACAGGCTGCGCCGAAACTCGGCGCGGACAACGACGAAGTGCTGGCTTCACTCGCGAGCGCACCGGCTGCGCAGAGCGTCGCGCCGGTCGCGGGCGCCAAGCCCCTCGACGGCATTCGCGTCGCCAACTTCGGTTGGGTATGGGCGGGGCCCGTGGTGGGGCAGACGCTCTCGTTCCTCGGCGCCGAGGTCTACAAGGTCGAGTCGAACGTCCGCGTCGACATGACGCGCACGCTCCCGCCGTTTGGCGGCGGAGAGGCCGGCCCCAACCGCAGCCTCTCGAACCACGCCTGTTGGGCGGGCAACGGCAGCGTCTCGATCGACTTCAAGACCGAAGAGGGGCTCGAACTCGCGCGCCAGCTCATCCGCGATTCCGACGTCGTGATCGAGAACTTCGGCCCCGGCGTGATGGACAAGATCGGCGTCGGCTACGAAGAGATGAAGAAGAGCAAGCCCGACCTGGTGATGCTCTCGATGCAGGGCGCGGGGGCCTACGGGCCGCTCATGAATACGCGTACCTACGGCTTGAGCCTGACCTCGCTCACCGGCCTCGACAGCCTCGTGGGCTACGTCGACGGGCCGCCACTTCCCGTCGAGAACGCCTACTCGGATCCCTTCACCGGCATCTTCGGCGCGTTCGCGGTGGTGACCGCGCTCCAGCATCGCGACAAGACGGGAGAAGGGCAGTACATCGACTTCTCCCAACAGGAAGCCGTGATGCAGATGGTCGGCCCTGCCTACATGGACTACGCGCTCAACGGTCGCGTGGCCGGCCCCAAGGGCAACCGCCATCCTCTGGGCATCGCTGCGCCCCACGGTGTGTTCCGCTGCGCAGGGGACGATCGTTGGATCTCGATCGCCGTCGCGAGCGAGGGCGAGTGGGCCTCGCTGGTCGACGCGATGGGCGATCCCGACTGGGCGAACGCCCCCGAGTTCGCGTCGTTGCAGGGCCGCCTCGACAACATCGAGGTGCTTCACGAACAACTCGAACGCTTCACGAGTGAACACGACGATCGCGATCTCAGCGAACGCCTTCAGACCGCTGGCATCGCCGCCGCACCGGTCCTCAACATCGGCGATCTGCTGCACGACCCCCACTACAAGGCGCGCGGCACCTTCATCGAGGTCGAGCATCCCCTCGGCTTCCGCGAAACCATCTACGGCTCCTACGTGAAGCTCAGCCACAGCCCCGTCGACGTGCGTCCAGGGCCGGTGATCGGCCAGGACAACGAGCACGTCTTCAAGAACATCCTGGGGCTATCGCAAGAAAAGTACGCCGATCTCGTCGAGCGCAAGGTGATCTACTAGCCCGGATGGCGTTCGAACTTCGCCCCGACTGGCTGGCTCTCGTCGAAGAAGAGATCGTCGATCCCAGCCGTCGTATCGTCGATCCGCACCACCACTTCTTCGTGGGCGCGGGACGCTTCCCCGCCTACGACGCGGAAGACCTCGCCCGCGACACCGCGCGCCACGGCGTCGAGCAGACGGTCTACCTGCAGTGCGGGGAGGGCTATCGAGAAGACGGTCCCGAGGCCCTGCGGTGTGTCGGTGAGACTGAGTCGGTGGCGCGCATCGCGGCGGAGTTCGAAGGCCCCCCGAAGATCGGCGCCATCGTCGCCCACGCGAACCTGAGCCTAGGCGCGGCCGTGCGCGAGGTGCTCGAAGCCCACGTGGCGGCGAGCCCGCTGTTTCGCGGCATCCGCGACGTCGCGGCCTGGGATCCGACAGGGTCGGCGGCGAGTTCGACTGTGGCGAAGGACGCGGCGCTGTACGCCGACGCACGCTTCCGCGAGGGCTTTGCGGTACTCGGTGAGCTCGGGCTCTCCTTCGACGCGTATCACTACCACTTCCAGAACACGCACTTGACGGAGCTGGCTCGCGCCTTCCCCGACGTGACGATCGTGCTCGACCACCTTGGCACGCCCCTCGGTGTGGGCGCCTATGCGGGGAAGCGCAACGAAATCTTCTCCAAGTGGGCACGCGATCTCGGCGAACTGGCGGGCTGCGAAAACGTCAACGTGAAGCTCGGCGGCCTCGCAATGCCCTGGAATGGCTTCGGCTTCGAGGACCAACCCCGCCCGCCGACTTCGGATGAACTCGTTGCGCTCCAGCGCCGCTACTACGAGCACGCAATCGAAACGTTCGGCGCACAGCGCTGCATGTTCGAGAGCAACTTCCCCGTCGACAAACTCTCGCTCTCGTACGACGTACTCTGGAACGCATTCAAGAAGCTCGCGGCCGGCTGTTCGGAAGAGGAAAAGGACGCGCTCTTCCACGGTACGGCAACCCGGGTCTACCGTCTGGGGTGAACGGCGTGTGTGATAGGCTCGCCGGCTCCTCGCTCACGTGCACGGACGGCCCGCCATGTCCCCCGACCTCGTCTTCGCCATTTGCAACTACGGCGTGATCCCCGCCTGGCTGTTGCTCGCCTTCGCGCCGAACTGGCCCGCCACCCAGCGCGTGGTGCACGCGGCCTTCATTCCGCTCCTGCTCGGCGTCGTGTACATCGGGGCGTTCATCCTCAACCCCGATTCTCCGGAAGGCGCCGGGTTCGACAGCCTGCGCGGGGTGATGGCCTTCTTCACGGCCCCATACGCCGCGCTCGCCGGCTGGGTGCACTACCTGGTGTTCGATCTCTTCGTCGGTGCGTGGGAGGTGCGAGACGCAAAGCGCCGGGGCATTCATCACGGCTTCGTGATTCCGTGCCTGCTGTTCACCCTGATGCTCGGGCCGGTGGGTCTGCTGCTCTATCTGGTGATCCGCTACGCGAAGCTTCGAACGCTGACCCTCGACGAGGGAGTGTGATGCGAATCGCGGCCGCCCTGTTGGCGTTGCTGGTGGCCCAGACCACCTGGGCTGCGGAGATCCACCGAACGGTCGTCGTGGTCGGCATCGACGGTTTCCCCGCGAGCCTCTTGCAGCTGGCCGACACACCCCACTTCGACCGACTCCTCACCCAGAGCGCATGGAGCGACCGCCTGATCCCGTCCTTTCCATCGCTATCGAGCACCAACTGGGCGTCGCTGACTACCGGTTGTTGGCCCGAACGCCACGGGATCGTTTCGAACGCATTCGAGATCGATGGCAAGAAGGGTACCCACGAACAGGTTCGCGACGCCGACACCCTGCTCGAGTGTCAACCCATCCACGACGTGGCGGAATCGCAGGGCGTTCCGGCTGCGACGCTCGGGTGGACGGGTTCGACTTCGACGACCCGCGGCGAACTCGCGAGCGTTGTGATGCCCACCTTCGAGACCTGGACGTCGAAGAACGACGTTCCCCGCGCCGAGCAGGTGGGCGAATTGCTCGCGCTCTCCGAAGCCGAGCGCCCACGCCTGATCCTCGCCTACATGAGCGGGCCCGACATGGCTGAGCACCGCAACGGCATGACCTCCGCGGCCGCGCGCGAGGCCATCGAAGACAGCGATCGCGCCATCGGGGTCGTGTTGGAGCACCTCGAGGCCTTCGCGAAGACTGAGCCCGTCACGCTCTTCGTCGTCACCGATCACGGCATGATGGACATCTCGGGTCTCTTGAACGTGACGAAGCTGCTCGACGAAGCCGGCGTCGCTGCGCGTTCGGTTCACGATGGACCGATCGCGATTCTCCATCTCGACGATCCATCCGAGCGGCCCGCGGCGATCGCAGCCCTCGAGGGGAGCGGGCAATTCGATGTGGTGCGCCCGGAAGCGCAGCCTCCCTATTGGCGAATGGGCAACAGCGAGCGGCTCGGAGATTTGATCCTCTACGCAAAGCCGGGATGGTTCTTTCCCACGGATACGGACATGCCGGGCTGGCTACCCACCTTCAGCCGTTGGTGGCCGGCTTCTACCCTGATCCCGGCCTGGATCCAGCGTATCGGGATGCACGGCTACGCGATCGAGGACGCACCGGAGATGGCCGGGCTCTTCGTCGCCTGGGGCAGCGGCATCGATGGGCGGGGAAAGCTCGAAAGCGAAGTGCGCGCGATCGATCTACACCCCACGGTCGCGCGCTTGCTCTGGATCCAGCCGGGCGCACCCCACGACGGTCGCGTGATCGAAGAACTCCTGTCGAACTCCGAGTGACTCGCTAGCCCGAGAGCACCCACTCCTCGAGGTCTTCCGGC
The DNA here is from genome assembly GCA_028278345.1 of Myxococcota bacterium. Classification (GTDB taxonomy): domain Bacteria; phylum Myxococcota_A; class UBA9160; order UBA9160; family UBA4427; genus DUBZ01. The sequence goes on along the minus strand of JANQEL010000267.1, from coordinate 6,414 downwards.
AGCTCCCAACCGAATTGCAGCGCCGTCGCGCGCTCTTCGCCCATGCTCTCGGCGAAGAGATTGCGGTAGTGGCCCTCGATGCGTTCGCTAAACAGGCCGAGGGCCTTCAGGGTGGGGATGACGAAGCCGCGGATCGGCCCCGCGGCCCCGCCTTCGGGCGGTACGTCGCGCATCACCGTCTCGCGTTCGTCGCGGATCGCCGTCAGCGCCTCCATCGGGTCGAGCCCCGCTTCGCGCCAGGCTTCGAACATCGACTCGCGCGCGCCACCCGCTCGCGATGCGACGAGCAGTCGCGCGGCTTCGAAGGCGAAGTCTTCGAGTTCGCGTCGCATCTCCTCGGAGAGCGTCGAGATGATGAAGTTCAGGTACTTCACCCCGTAGGCGCAGTGACGCGCTTCGTCGCGCGACACGTAGGTGAGGAGTTCCTTCAGCAGGGGCTCCCGGGTCGAGTTGCGCATGTCGCGGAAGCTGTAGAGGGCCAGCCCCTCGACCACGACCTGCATCCCCACTGCTTTGTGCATCCAACCCTCGCATCCGATGGTGGCGTCCAGGATCTCCTTGAGCGACGGCATGATGGGGCGCACTTCGTCGAGCAGGTCGATGTAGGCCGCGAAGGCTTCGACGTGCCGGGCTTCGTCCATCGTCTGGGTGGCGGCGTAGAACTTGCCATCCATGTGGGGGACGGCGTTCACCATCTCGCCGGCGACCATCAATGCACCCTGCTCGCCGTGCAGGAAGTTCGAGAGCAGGAAGGCCGTCGTCTTGCTCGCCACCTTCCACTTCTTCTCGGGATCGAGATGCTTCCACCACTGGGTGTGCTGCAGCGGCACGCCGGCCACCGAGAAGGTCTGCGAGAACTTCTCCCGATCGATCCCCTTCGACCAGTCGAGATCCTTGAGGGCGATCCACTGCCGGTCGAGGGCATTGGCGTAGAGGTTGCGCAGGGAGTCGATCTCGCTGTCGTAGTTCCAGTTGTAGATCGCGTCGAGGCCGACGCGGACGTGATCGGTCTGCGGCTGCTGATCGGGGAGGCCGGGGGCGGTCTTCGTCATGGTTCACCTCGTTGGAGCGCGTCGAGCAGGGTCTCGACTTCGGGGGCCGAGAATTCGTGGGCCTGGGCGCAGAACTCGCAGCGTACCCGTTGTCCTTCGCCCGATGCAGCGATCTCGCGCAGTTCCTGCTCGCCGAGCAGTTGCAGGGTGCGTTGGGCGCGTTCGCGACTGCAGCTGCAGCGAAACACGGGATAGGAGGCGTGGCGCGAACGGGAGCCCAGGCCGCGCAGGAGCAAGTCGATGATCTCGTCGCAGTGGGTGTCCGAGAGCGCGAGCTGTGAGAGCGCCGGCATGCCCCGCACGTTCGCTTCGACGCGCTCGATCTCCTCGGGGACGGCGCCGGGCAGGATCTGCACCAGGAAACCCGCGGCCACCACGGCACTCTCGTCGTTCGCCATCGCAACGCCCAGCCCCATGGCCGAGGGCGTCTGCTCGCTCTCGGTGAGGTAGAGGGTGAGGTCGCTGGCGATCTCGCCGCTCACCAGCGGCACGGCACCCGAGTAGGGCTCGCGCCACTCGGGGCGGCTACGCACGACGCGCAGTGCGCCGAGGCCGATGGCGCGCGCGACGTCGGGACTCCCATCCGAGAGCGAGATGTCGGTGTCGGGATGCGCGACCGTGCCGCGCACCCGCCCGAGGTCGTCGGCGATCACCACGATGCTGCCGAGCGGGCCGTCGCCGCGAAACTGGAGCTGCACCGACTCGCCCGCTTCGCGTTCGTCGCTCGCGGCGTCGGTGAGATTCGACAGCGACTCTTCGGGCGAAGCGGGGCCCACTGCGATCAACACGCCGCCCATCAGCGCACGTCCCAGGGCATTGGCGGCCGTCGGCGCCATCGGGCGGCGATTCATCGCTTCGGCGACGAGATTGCTGCCGATGATCGCGCGCACCGCGATGCCGCCTTCGCTCGAGATCGTGCGCACGAGTTTGGCGCGACCTTCCGGGATCTGCGTGTCCGACATGTCGGAAGCGAGCGACATCGTGGGAAATTAACGCGCGTGCCGCGCCCCACCATGGCCCCTATGCTGGGCGCCCTCTCGCGACGAGGAGAACTGCGTGGCACTCGAAATCATCGGCGCGGGGCTGGGCCGCACCGGGACGCTTTCCCTCAAGATGGCGCTCGAAGAACTCGGCTTCGGCCCCTGCTACCACATGAGCGAGGTTCATGCGGATGCGAGACGCGCGCGTGCCTGGATCGAGGGCTACGACGGCAAGCCGGTGGAATGGGAGACCGTGTTCGAGGGCTATCGCTCCACCGTCGACTGGCCGGCCTGCCACTTCTGGCGCGAGCTCGCGGCGCACTATCCCGAAGCGAAGGTGTTGCTCTCGAAGCGGGACTCCGCGGCCTGGTACAAGAGCGTCCGCAACACGATCCTGAAGGCGATCCGTAGGATCCCGGCCGATCTCGAAGAGAAGCAGCCGTTCAACCCGGGTGTCCTGGGCCAGCGGGTCCTGCTCGGCGATTTCTTCGATGGTCGCATCGACGACGAGGCCCATGCGAGGGCGGTGTTCGATGCGCACAACCAGGCCGTGATCGACGCGATCCCCGCCGAGCGCCTGCTGGTCTACGAGCCGGGGCAGGGATGGGAGCCCCTGTGTCGCTTCTTCGACGTGACCGTGCCCGACAGCGACTACCCACACGCGAACAGCACCGAGGAGTTCGCGAAGATCTTTGGCGACTTCGGCCAGCGTGATGTGGCGCAGGAGCGAAGCTGAGATGTCTCTCGTGCTTCCCTTCGAATCGGTGACGCCGAGCATCGCCCCCGATGCCTGGGTCGCACCGGGGGCCGTGGTCGTCGGCAATGTCGAACTCGGCCCGCAGTCGAGCGTCTGGTACGGCTGCGTGTTGCGCGGTGACGTGAACGCGATCCGCATCGGCGCGCGAAGCAACGTGCAGGACAGCTCGGTGCTGCACGTGACCCGCGAGCGCTACGAAACCATCGTGGGCGACGAGGTCACCATCGGTCACCGCGCCGTGGTGCACGGTTGCACGGTGGGCGACGGTGCGCTGATCGGTATCGGCGCGATCGTGATGGATGGCGCCGTGGTGGGCGAGGGCGCCCTCGTCGGGGCCGGCGCGGTCGTCACGCCGGGCAAGACCGTCCCGCCGCGCAGCCTCGTGATGGGCACGCCCGCCCGCGTGGTGCGGACCCTCGAAGACGACGAAATCGAGCGTCAGATCAAGCGCGCCCACGAATACGTCGAACTCGCGGGCCAGCACCGCGTGTCGCAAGAGCGCTGAGGACGCGCCTCAGGGCAGGCGCTGGGTCGTCGAGTCCTCGAGTTCGCGAAGGATCGGCTGCAGCAGGGCCTCGTTGCGTTTGCAGCGTCCGTAGAAAAAGCGCACGAGGTCGGCGTCGCGTTCTGCACCAGCGGTGGCGACGAACTCCTCGAGGGCGGTGTCTGCCGCCTGCCAATCCGCCAACGTGCGCCCGACGAGTGCACTCGCTTCGTCGAGATCCTGCCGCTCGAGTTCGGGACCGTATCGCTCGGCGCGGCGCAGATACTCAGCGTTGCGGTACGCCGCGTCGATCTCGTAGCTGGCGTGGTCCTTCTTGCCGCCCTGGCTCGCATGCTCGAGCCGCCTGGACAGTGCGTCGTGGGCCGACGAGAACCGCGTGGGCAACGCATCGGGCAGCGTCGCGTCTTCGAGTTCGAGTCCCAGCACGTGCCCCATGATCTCGAGACACGCACGCGTCCACACCTGGTACCAGCCGAGGTATTGGATCAGGTCGATGCCCGGAGGCGGCGTGGCAACCAGGGGCGCCGTCGCGAGGGAGGTGTTGAGATTGAAGCGGATGGCGTGGAACTGGATCACCTCGCTGTCGATCCGTTCGCCCGTGAGTTCGAAGTAGCGCTCGAAGGCGCGCGGCAGATCGCCGAGGGGTTCGCTGAGATCGCGGCCCATCATGCCGCCGAGATCGGCCGCGGGATCGCCGAGCAGGGCGAGTTCGAGATCGATCACGCTGGTGAGGTGGCCGTTTTCGAATAGGAACTGTCCCGAATCCCCGCACAGCACCGAGGTGCGTGTGCGGCCCTGCGGAATGTTCCGCTTCAACCAGGCGAGGATGAACTCGATCGCCGGTTCCGGGCGCGTCTTCGAATGGCGAAAGGTGGCCTCCCATTTCGGAAGATCGGCCAGGCCGAGGGCCGCGTCGCCTTCGGGCTTCACCATCCCGAGGGCTTCGTAGGGCGCCGTATCGAGGGAGTGGATGCGCGCGAGGATCTCCATGTATTCGTCGAGCACCGCTTCGGCTTCTTCTCGCGATTCGGCCGTGGCGAGGTTCTCGCGCCCCGGGCTGCGCTCCATCACGATCGCGGCGGGTTCGGGGCAGAAGCCGTAGATCTCGGGAAGGGGAATGCCGTCGGCGGCGAGCTGCACCATGAAGTCGTGCTCGAACTTCAAGACCGTGTCGTTGTTCGGCACCTCGGTGCGCGCGCCGCGAACGTAGATGGGCAGAGACTCACCGTCACGTTCGACGTCGAGGTAGAAGGCCGGGCGCCAGCGCGCCTGGCGTTCGAAGTGACGGATGCGTCCGCCCACCCGGGCTTCGATCCAATCGAAGGCTTGCCGCCAGGGGGCTCCCGGTTCGGTCGCGGAAGGGGTGGGCGGGGTCACGGCATCTCCTGTTCGAGGCAGAGCCGCAGAGTACCCCTTGCGGCCCGCGCGCGTCGCCGCGATTTCGGAAGGCGAGCCGGGGCAGGCTGGGCTGGCGTCACCCTGGTAGGGTTGTTGCCGCGCCGGACACAGGAGAATCCACTCGTGAACTACAAGAACGTTTCCTACGAAGTCGAAGGCCCCATTGCGATCGTGACGATCCAGCGCCCCGCCGTGCGCAACTGTGTCGACGGACCCACCGCCGCTGAACTCGCCGACGCCTTCCGTCGTTTCGACGCCGACGATGACCTGGCCGTCGCCATCCTGACCGGTGCCGAGGGTTGTTTCTGCGCCGGAGCCGATTTGAAGGCGGTGAGCGAGAAGCGCGGCAACCGAGTCGAGGAAGAGGGGGACGGTCCGATGGGCCCCTCACGTATGCTGCTCAGCAAGCCCGTCATCGCAGCGGTCGAAGGCTACGCGGTTGCAGGGGGAATCGAACTCGCGGCCTGGTGCGACCTGCGCGTGGCCGCGCGCGACGCGGTCTTCGGTGTCTTCTGCCGACGCTGGGGTGTTCCGCTGATCGACGGTGGGACGATCCGCCTGACGCGATTGCTCGGACACAGCCACGCGATGGACCTGATCCTCACCGGTCGTCCCGTATCCGGCGAGGAGGCACAACGCATGGGCCTAGCCAATCGGCTCGTCGAACCCGGCCAGGCCCTCGACCAGGCCAAGGTGCTCGCCCGCCAACTCGCGACCTTCCCGCAACTGTGCATGCGAAGCGATCGCATGAGCAGCTATCAGCAATGGGAGCTCGACCAGGCCGACGCGCTCAAGCTCGAAACGCGTCTCGGCCTCGAAGTGATCCGCAGCGGCGAGACCCTCGAAGGTGCGTCGCGCTTCGCCTCCGGTTCGGGGCGCCACGGTTCGTTCAAGGAGTTCAGCGAGTAGAGGGAAGGGCCCTCAGAGCCAGCCGAACTCGAACATCACGCGCTCGGCCAGCAGCCGGATCTCGTCCCAGGTCGGGTCGTTGATGAACGACGCGTCCGTCCACAAATCGAGGTTCTCCGGGCCGCTGATCGCGTTGAGGGCCGAGTCGAGGGCCTGCAGCGAGAGCAGCTGCTTTTCCTCCGGCAGGATCGTCATGGTCTGCATGAACTCGGTGTAGTGCTCGTCGAAGGAGAGGGCGAGGCGATCGGCGCGGTTGCTCACCGGTGGAAGCTCGGCGAGGGCTTCCCGGCCCGGAAGCGCAAGAATGCGAAGCGTCATGTGGAGGCCGACTTCGCGTTCGGTGAGATGCGCTGCACTCATGATGAAGAAGCGTAACGCGTGAGCGTCGCCTGTCGATCGGATCGGCCGCTCTATACTGCGAGAGGTATGATGGATCTTTCACACGACGGCATCACGACCGAGTTCGTCGAGGCAAACGGCTTGCGCTTCGAGGTCTTGTGTGCGGGGGACCCACAGAGCGATCAGCTGGCATTGCTGTTGCATGGCTTTCCGGAGCACGCGATCTCGTGGCGTTTCCAGATGCCATTGCTCGCACAGCACGGCTACCGCGTTTGGGCTCCGAATCAACGCGGCTACGGGCGCACGACGCGACCGGAGGGCAAGCAGGCCTACCAGATGGAGGCGCTGCTCGATGACATCGCGGCCTTGATCGACGTGTCGGGGGCCCGGCGCGTCACGCTGATCGTCCACGATTGGGGAGGGATCGTGGGGTGGCGATTCGCGATTCGCGGCATCCGCCCCCTCGAGCGATTC
>JANQEL010000255.1 GCA_028278345.1 Myxococcota bacterium | reverse complement strand
CGAGCCCGAGTTGTCGATCAAGAGCAGGATGTTGGGCGGTACGCTCCCGCCGCTCGCGAAGAGCTCGATGTCACTCGAACCTGCGAAGGCGATGTTCGGAAGCCAGAGCAGAACCGTGAGCAGCGAGGCAAGGGCGCGCGTCGTCGCGTGCTTGCGCGTGCGAGAGATCGAGGCGGTGGGTCGGTGCTGCATCAGTACGCTCCCGCGTTCGTCGTGAGCACGCCGACCTTCACCTCGATCTCCGAGGTGGGCAGGTTGGCGCGCGCGGCCGTCACGTTCATCTGGAAGAGCTCGTTCTGGAACCCCGAGCCGATGTTGAGCGAGTAGCCCGGGGGCGGATTGCCGAGACCGGCCTCCATGATGTCCTGGGGCGTCGCCTGATCGCGGCTCCGGCTTTCGACAACGGTGCCGTCGGTCAGCGTGAAGCTGAAGGCGGAAAGATCGCGGGGCGCGCGGATGCGGTTCTCCGCGTACTCGACACCGGCTTCGGCGGCGTAGAACGACGCATGGCTCGAGCGCGAACGCCCGCCCGAGCGCAGCTCCTGTTCGCTGCTCCTGAGACCGCTGACCGCGACGGTGGCGACCAGGATCAGGATCAACACGGAGGTGATGAGGGCGATGCCCTCTTTGCGGCTTCGGGCGCGGGTCCGGGGGCGTCGTTCGCTCATCGTCATCTCATGTTGCGCAGCACGGCGTCGGCCGTGGCCCTGCGGCGTTTGAAGTTGTCGTTCGTACCGGCGTTGCGGTTGGCTGCAGCGGCGCGCGAACCCGTGAAGGTGAGGTCGGGTTGGGCGGTGCGGGAGGTGAGCGTCACGCGCGCCATCAGGATGCGGCTGCGGTCGACACCGGCGAGGTCATGGATCGGGAACTCGGCCCCTTCGATGGCACCGTTGTTGTCGGCGTCGACGCCGAACTCGACCTGCATGTCCTCGATGAAGTTCGAGAGCACGAGGCCGTTGCGGAGCAGCGTCGTGGTCGCGATCTCGTAGGTGACCGCGGGAACCGCGCGCGTGGACAGGAGTGAGTACGACGCGCCGCTCGGCGTCGCGGGCGCGAAGGTGATGGTATTGCCCGTGAGGTCGGTGATCCGCGCGCAGTGGTGCTCGGTGCCGTCGCCGATCAGGATGCCGCTGCCGATTGCGAAGTCGTCATTGCCGTCGCCATCGATGTCCATCTCGCTCGCGGAGAGACTGACCGTGGTGTCATCGCCGCCGAGGTTCGAGGTGACGTCGGCCGCGTCGAAGCGCTCGGTGGCGCCCGCGTACTCCGCCGGCGCGATGATGGCCGGGTCGCTCATGCACAGCAGATCCGCGGCGTTCGCGCCCCCATCGATCGAATCGACGCCGAACTCCTGGGGCACCATGAAGCCGGCCATGCGGAGGTCTTCGAGCACGACGTCCATCAGCACGCGAACGTCCTGTTGGGTGCGGCTCAACTGGTCCTGCTGCACGTAGGTGCGGTGCTGGGCGGAGAACGAGAGCAGGAGCTGCGAACCCACGATCGCCATGATGGCGAGTGAGATCATCAGCTCGATCAGCGAGTAGCCCGAAGTGTTGCGGCGTGCGTCCATCGTTCGGCCGTTCCTCGACGTCATGGCTAGACGTCCGTCTTGATGCTCTCGATCACGACGCTCCGCGTCTGGCCCTGGGTGCTGGTCCACTGCACGGTGACCGAGAGCGTGTACACGCCGGCTTCCGGGGTATCGGCCTGGATGTTCCAGCTGCGGTTGAACGCGCGCGCGAGACCGTCGTTCGGATCGGGATCGAGGGGGTTGTTGGAATCGTTGGGGTAGTCGCTATCGGCGAGCACGTCGGCGATCGCGGCGCCGTCCATCCCCTGGAAGGCTTCCATCTGCTGCTCTGCGAGGTAGTAGGCTTCGGTGCGCAGGCGCGACTCGCGCGCGAACTTGACCGCGGTGATCTGCGCCGCCGCCGCACCGAGCACGCCGAAGCCCAGGATCGCCAGCGCGATCATGGTTTCGACCAGGGACATTCCGCGCGTGCTGCGTTTCATTGGCTCCAGGCTCCGTTCCAGCTGTGGACGCGAATGTTGCCCATGGGCGAGAGCACGACCGCGACGTTGCGGTCGCCGTTGTTCAGGTAGAAGGCGCCGGCGCCCGTACCGAGGGCGCCGAATGCACAGCTCGAGTCGAACGAACGCGGCGTGCCTTCGGGCCGGAACGCAACCCACAGGGCGTCGTTGCCATCGGGGCCGCGGAAGCTCGAGCCGGTCGTGATGTCGCCTGCACCGAGGTCGGCGGGCGCATTGCCGGAAGTACCGATCGCGCCGAGGTCGATGTGCGGTTCGCCGGGAACCGTGCTCCTGATCTCACCCCCGTCGATCGTGCAGTTCTGTCCACCCGAACCCGGGCGGCCGTCGTTCAGCACGAGCACGGGTGCGGGGTTGCCGTTGTTGTCTAGCAGCGAAGCACCGAGGGTATCTTCACCGACGAAGACGAGATGGATGTTCCCCGTGCGAATCGCTTCGCTGCGTGCATAGTCGAGTGCGGCGGCGATCTTCACGCCGAGACTTCGCAAGCGCTGGCCTTCAGTGGCGCCCATCATCGAAGGCGTGGCCATCGCGACGATCGCGCCGAGGATCACCACCACGACGACGAGTTCGAGCAAGGTCACACCCGCGCGAGCGCGATGTTGTTTCGAGGTGGACAACTTCAACGTTTCCCTGGTGGATGCGCGTGCGTGGTCGGAGCACTTGGCCTCGTGCCGCGCCGAGTGGGCAAACAGCGAACGCGTGCACTCGTGCTTCTTCTGTTTTCTCATCGGGCACCGGGGGCGCTTCTTGAGCCCCGCGCCGGCCCCTCACGAGTGCGCAGGCGAAGCCGCAAACTTCGGCACAGCCTCTCGAATCCGGCGAGCCGACACGGCTCGGCAGAGCTGCGGCCTCGGCTATCGTTACGAACCGCGTAAAACCCGAGAACCGGTGCCGTGAACTCCGCAGAAACGACCAGCAGCGAACGAGAGCGATGGGGTGTCGAAGGCCTCGCGTTCGGCATCGCGGTCGGGGGCGTTTCGAATCGCAAGGAGTGGGAGCGGACACTCGGCTGGGTCGACGATGCCGTGCGCCGCGGAGTGCATTCGGTGTGGGTTCCCGAGATGCATTTCGTTCCCGGTGCTTGTTCTACACCCCTATTGAACCTGGCCGCGATCGCGGCGCGGGCACCGGCCCTCAGGCTGGCGACGACTTCGTTGCTTCTCCCCCTCGCTCATCCCGTGGAGATCGCGCGGACGATCGCCACTCTCGATCACCTGTGCGGCGGGCGCCTGATCCTGGGCCTCGGCCGCGGCTTTCCCAAGCATCTGTTCAACGCCTTCGAGGTCGACCCCACGAGCAAGCGCGATCGCTTCGACGATTGCCTCGAGGTCGTGCTGAAGCTCTTCGCGGGGGAGGCGATCGACGACGAGGCCTCGACCTTCCACGAGATCGACGACGCCACCGCCCTTGGCGAGATCGCGCCCATGCAACTGCCCCATCCACCGCTCGCGGTGGCGGCCTTCGGGCGCAAGGGGCTCGCCCAGGCGGCGCGCTGGGGCTTGCCCTACCTCGCCTCCCCGATGGAGCCCTTCGAACTCATCGAGGAAAACCTCGCCTTCCACAAGAGTGAGATGACTTCGGGTGCGCGACCCGAGGAGGCCGTGGTGCCCATCATGCGCACCGTCTTCGTGAGTGAAGAACCGGTCGTCCTCGCGCGCGTCTACGAGAAGCTCGAAGCCGAGAGGCGCCCACCGTCACTCAAGCTCCCGAAGGCGATGGCGCGCGCCGCGGACGCGCCGGTGCACGAGCGCGTGGTCGTCGGGACGCGCAACGAGGTGTTGGAGAAGCTGGCCCGCTATCGCGAAGCGCTCGGCATGAATCTCCTGGTCGGCCGCCCGTTGATCGGGGGTGCTTCCCCCGAAGAACAGGAAGCATCACTCGACGTGCTGGTGAACGACATCGTGCCCGCACTGCAGTAGCGGGTTCGTTGCGCGAGTCGTGCCGCCATGTCGAATCGACTCGGGTGCTACGGTCTCGCCGTGAAGTCGCCTTCTGAATCCTTCGCGCAGTGGAGCGAGTCGAAGCGCGCGCTGTCGCCGGGCGTGATCGTGCCTTTGCTCGGCGTCCTCCTGGTCGGCATTTATGTCGTGGCCGCGCACTTCCACATCCACCGGGTGAACAATGAGATCCTGAAGGCGGATCAGGGCTCCTACGTCTACTACGCCCGGCAGATGAACGTCACGCAGTACGCCTACGTGGGTGGGCGCAACCAGATGCCCGTCATGCCGTTCCTTTTGAGCCTGGTCGATCGCTACGGCGACTCGACGGACGAGCTCTTCATGCGCGGCAAGTATCTGAACGTCGGGATCAGCCTCGTCGTGCTGATGGCCGTGGCGTGGTTGGTTCGGCGAAGCGTCCCCGTCTTCGAGACGAGCGTCATGACGTTGATCGTGATGTTCACGGTCTTCGTCTACCGCTCCGGATACGTGCAGGCCGAGTTGCTCTTCTACGGCCTCTTCTTTCTCGCCATCCTGCTTGCGCTGTGGTGGATGAACGACCCGAAACCGCTCCGCGCGCTCTCGTGCGGCGTCGTTCTCGGGATCGCATACCTCACCAAGGCGTCGGTGTTGCCACTGCTCTTCGCGATCTGCGTCTTCGCCGTCGTTTCCGCGGTGCAGCAGCAGCGCTCGGGTGGGCGTTGGCATCGTCACATCGCGGGCGCGGGGCTCGTGATCGCGCTCTTCCTCGCGACCGTCTATCCCTACATCAAGACGAGCCACGAGCGCTTCGGTCAGTGGTTCTACAACGTGAACACCACCTTCTATATGTGGGCCGACTCCTGGGACGAGGTGAAGCGCGTGATGTCCGGCACCGGCGATCGCGAACACTGGCCCGATCTCGACGAGCGCTTCCTGCCCTCCCCCGAGCGCTACTTCCGCGAGCACACCGTTCTCGAGACCGCGCAGCGCGTCGCGAAGGGGATGTGGGTGAGCGAGCTCCGCCACCTGATCTACATGCCCTTCGGCTACGGGAAGTATCTGATCTTCTACGGCCTGGTGGCGATCGCGGTGGCGGTTCGTGCGCGCGAAGCGTTCGTGGGTACTTGTTTGCGCGATGGGCGCTGGGTGCAGACGACCTTCGTCGCGTGTGTGGTCGGAGGATACGTGCTCGCCTATGCGTTCTACTCGCCGATCGTGAAGGGTCCGCGCCTCGTGTTGGCCCTCTATCTCCCCACGATGTTCGCTCTCTTCTGGTTCCTCTCCCGCGAAGCCGTCGCGCGTACCCCCGTCTGGGAGGGGCGTCGATTTCGACTGGGTCTGTGGCACGTGCATCTCGCAGCGCTCGCCGTTCTCGGCTTCGACGTGGTGTTCCGCCTGCCGCGCGTGATCGTGACCGAGTTCGCGGGGGCGTGACGGGATGAGTGGCGACAGCGAGAGCCCGTTGATGGCGCCCCTAGAGCGCATCGCGAACTCGCGCGGGCGAGTGCTCGGTTCACAACTCATGCTCGTCGCCCTCACGTACAGCGTGGTGCTCGGCGGGCCGCTCTTCTTCGACGATCACCACTTCATCACCTGGAACGAACACGTCACCGGCTTCCAGCCTGCCGAGATCTACACGTCGAGCGTCACCGAAGGGGCGGGGTTCCACTCGAATACCTATCGCCCGAATCAACAGTTCGTCTTCGCGGTGATCCATCAATTATTCGGCACGACGTCCTGGCCCTACCATGTGGTGAGCCTGCTTGCCCATCTGGCAAATGGCTTCATGCTGTTCGGGTTGATGCGTGCGCTCGGCTTCGCCGCCGTGGGGAGCGTGCTGGCGTCGTGGCTCTTCCTGCTCCATCCCGTGCAGACCCAGGCCGTGAGCTACGTGTCGGGGCTCGCGGGGCCGATGGGTTTCGCGTTCGTGCTGGCTTCGCTGCACGCGTGGCTCGCCAGCCTGTCGGCGGGCGATGTGAAGAAGCGCATCGCGTGGTTCGTCCTGGCCATGACCCTCGCGATCGAAGCGCTCTTCACCAAGAGCAACATGGTAATCGTCTTTCCCCTCGCGATCGTACTCGCCGCCTATCTCGTGCTTAGCGGGCGGCGCGACTTCGATCGCTTCCTCGTCGGGAGTGTCTCGTTACTGGGTGTGGTCGCCTTCGGTTTCTTCGTGCTCAAGCTGACCTGGCTCAACTTCGCGGACACGATGGGGATGATCGAGGGGCAGAACATCTACACCGAGAGTGTCTGGGTGCGCTTGCGCACCTTCGTGAGCACCCTCGATCGCTACCTCGAGTTGATCGTATGGCCCGCGGCACTGAGCTACACGAAGCCGCGCATCATCTACACGAGCCTCGCGACGCTCCACGGCGTGATCGGCATCGCGATCGTGACCGCGGGGCTCGCGGCCGTCGTGATGGCGAAGCGCTGGCCACTCTACTTCCTCGCCGCGGGGTGGTTCTTCGCCGCGCTCGCGCCGTTTTCCGGCGTGATCCCCCTCACCTCGATGTACCTCGAGCACTGGCTCTATGCCCCGATGGGGGGTATCGCGTTGGCCGTGGCGGGCGGGTTCGATCGGGTCAGCGAATCGAAGCGGCGTTGGGTCGCCCTCGCACTCGTGGGGGTTCTCGTGCTCTGCGCCATTCGAACCTCGGCGCGAAACCAGGAGTGGGCCGATCCCGAGCTCTTCTACGTCGCCGACATGCGCGTGGCGGGTTACTCGTTGCAGATGCTCAACAACCTCGCGATCTACCAGACGAGCATCGACAAGGACGACGAGGCGATCCGAACTCTCGAGTTCCTGATCGCCAACGTCGATGGCTCCCCCGAACCCCACGACAACCTCGCCCGCGTCTATCTCAAGAGGGGCAATCTCACACGAGCCCGCGAAGAGTTCTCCCGCGCCCTCGAAATCGACCCCACCCACCGCAACTCCCTGATGGGCCTGCGCGGCGTCTACGAACAACGCGGTCAGCTCGACGAAGTCCTGAAACTCGACAAGCGCATCCGCTCCCTCGATCGCGACGCGGGGTTGTAGGGGGAACTACCCCTTCCGCCCCTTCAGGTACGCACGGCGCGCTTCGGCGCACTCTTCATCCGACAACGCGGTGACGAGGCCATCGGCGTCCGACCAGGCGCGCATGGTTCCGACCATCTGATCGGTGACGGCGTTGACGTTGCGCTTGGTCGAGAAGATCGCGTGGGAGGCCTTGGCGGCGATGGATTGGGCCAACTCGTCCACCACGCCTTCGAGTTCGTCAGCCGGAACGAGTCGATTCAGGAAGCCGGCTGCCTTGGCTTCCGCGGCGTCGAAGGGACGACAGGTGATCACGAGTTCTTTCGTGAGGGCCGGACCGATCTCGCGCACGAGACGCGGGATGCCTCCCCAGGCGAGGGGAATGCCGAGGTCGATCTCGGGAATCGAGAAGCGCGCGTCGTCTGCCGCGATTCGAAGATCGCAGGCTGCCGCGAGCACGAGGCCCCCGCCCACGCACCAGCCCTGGATCGCCGCGATGCTGATCGCACGCATTCCCTCCATGGCCTCGGCCATCTTGCGCCCCTGGTCGGCGGCGCCGCGGGTGTCGACATCTCCCTGCGGTCCCTGAAAGGTGCTGAGATCGGCTCCGGCCGAGAAGGCGCGCCCGGCGCCACTCACCACCACCACCTTCACGCCCTCTTGTTGGTCGAACCAGTGCGCTGCGGCTTCGAGCTCGGCGAGCACCTGGGTGGAGAGGGGGTTCAACTTCTCGGCCCGGTTCAGCGTGAGTCGCCCCACCGCGCCCTTCACTTCGGTCGTGAGTGTTTCGAACATCGATCGTTCTCCTGTGTTTCCGTGTTAGGCCGCTTCGGTTTCGACGAAGCCCTTCCAGGTGGCCATGTACTCGACGAACGCTTCGCCGAGCCCCTCGGCGCGCAGGTGTTCGCGGCTCACCGGGCGCTCGATCATCTCGAAGTTTTCGTCGCAGCGGATGCGTTCGGGCAGATCGTGATGCAGGATCGCGGCGCGCCCGGCGAGCACGAAATCGACACCGCCCTCCATGCATGCGCGCGCCTGCGCTGCGCCGTAGATCTTGCCTGCGACCCCGAGCTTCACATCGCCTCGCTCGAGATCGGTGAAGTACGAGAGCAGCGAACGCCCGGCATGCGCTTCTTCGGCGGGTTCCTTGAACACATCCCAGAGCGACATGTCGAGGAAGTCGATCTGGCCTTCGCGCATCAGCCGCTGGGCGACCTCTCGTGCTTCCACGAGCTCGATGCCGAAGCGCTCGGGGGAGAGCCGTACGCCCACGATGAAATCCGGGCGGCAGCGCTCGCGAATTCCCTCCACGATGTCGAAGAGGACGCGCGCGCGGTTCTCGAGCGAGCCTCCATAGCGATCGCTTCGCTGGTTGATTTCCGCGCTCAAGAACTGACAGATCACGTAGCCGTGGGCGCCGTGCACCTCGACGCCGTCGAAGCCCGCGTGCTCGGCCCGCACGGCCGCGGCGATGAAGTCCTCGGCCAGGGCCTCCACTTCTTCGAGGGATAGTTCGCGCGCGCCGGTTTCCTCGTTCGCAGAGGGACAGACGGGCGTTTCACCGATCAACTCCTTCGGCGAGCGCATGCCCGCGTGGTGGAGCTGAAGCAGCCCCACGCTCTCGTGGGCACGAATCTCGGCCGCAAGCTTCGTGAGCCCATCGAGATGCGCATCCGAGAACACGCCGAGCTGCCCGGGAAAGCCCTGCCCGACCGCCTGCACGTGTGCGGCACACGTCATCGTCGCGCCGAACCCACCGCGCGCACGCATGGTGAGCCAACGGAACTCGTCATCGGAAAGCGTCCCGTCCGGATGACTCTGGAGATTGGTGAGCGGAGCCAGCATGAAGCGGTTCTTCATCGCGGGGCCGCGGGTGAACGAAATCGGAGCGAAGAGGGAGGGGTCGGTCACGGTGGGGTTCCTGTGGGGTGGGCAGCGGAGCGCGCAGCCAGAGTAGATAGCAGGGCCACGCCAACTGCATCAGCACCCGAAACGGAACCGGTCGCCGGGATTCAGCTCTCCCCCATCTCGCTTTCGAACGCGTCGATCAGGCGCCGTAGCCCCTGCTCGATCTCCGTGCTGGACATCCAATGCGCCAGCTCACTTGCGTGCTGTGTCATCGACGGGAAGCGCTCGGAGGGAAGCAGTTCCATCTGGGCACGGAAGTGACGTTCATGGTCGGGGTTGCGTCCGAGACCGCGCTGGAGCGTGACCAGCGCCACCGTTCCGAGCATGTAGCGGCTGAGATCCCGCTGGAGCTCCGAGGCCTGGTCGGGATCGAAGCCCGCCTCGAGCAGACGCGCGAAGATGGCCTCGATCACCTCGTTGCGGCTCGGCCCGCGCGTTTCGGATCGCGTGATGAGAGACATGACGCCCTGTTGACGGATCATGGCCTCCGCCATCTTCGCGTAGCTTCGACACACCCAGTCGCGCCAGTCCTCCTCCTGGTGGTCGGTCACGGCCGCATCGTCCACGACGAGTTCGAACACGCCTTCGAGCAGATCCGACTTGTTGGAAACGTGGCGGTAGAGCGCCATCGGGGTGACGTCGAGCGCTTCGGCGAGGCGGCGGAAGGTGAGTGCGTCGATGCCTTCTTCGTTCGCAAGAGCGAGAGCCGCGCGAAGCACGGCCTCTCGATCGAGAGTCGCGCGCACGGATTCGCCGCGACCCGCTTCAGCGGTCGCACCTCGCGGGCTCACGAATCGAACTCCACGGCCAGGTGGTCCGGTCCGCGCAACGTGCCGCCGAGGATCGTCGACTGCTCCCCCTTCGCGAAGCGCAGGTTCGGGAGGCGCTCCAGGAGTGCATCGAGGGCCGCGCGCATCTCCCCTCGTGCGAAGTGCGAACCCACACAGAAGTGTTGCCCGTTTCCGAAGGTCGCAATCTGATGCTCGACCTTTCGGTCGATGTCGTACCGATCGGGGTCCGGGAAGAACTCGGGATCGCGATTCGCGGCACTCGTTCCGAAGATGATGAAGCCCTCCGGGACGTCGAGCCCACGCCAATGTGCCGCCTTCGGGTTCATGCGCGGCTGGTTGGTCACCGGGGGCTCGATACGAAGTGTTTCTTCGATGGCCTTGTCGCGATCTTCGGGGTGCGCGCGAACCCGCTCGAGTACGTCTGGATGCTCGAGCAGGTAGTAGATCATGCTCCCCGTGGCGTAGAAGGTCGTGTCCGCGCCGGCGGGGAAGAGCAGGCGGATGAAGGACAGGATCTGCTCCTCGTCGAGCATGTGTCCTTCGATTTCGGCGTGAAGCAACCCGGTCAGGAAATCGTCCCGAGGTTCTCGTCTTCGCGCATCGAGCTGCCCGCGAATGTACTCGTTGAACATCTTCGTCGTCGCCATCGCGCCTTCGGGATCCGTGGGATACCCGAACAGGCCCGACACCCAGTGGTGAAGCTGATCGTTGTCGACATCCTCGATGCCGATGACGCGGCAGATGATGTCGAAGGAGAAGCGCCGGGTGAAGTCGCTCACGAGCTCGGCGCGACCTTCCCCTGCGAAGCGATCGATGATCGAGTGCGCCGCGTCGGAAAAGACGGTCGGCACGTAGTCGCGCGCGATGGAGGGTTTGAAGGCCGAACGAACGAGAGCACGATGGCGCTTGTGCTCGGGGCCCGTCATGCACTGGATCGTGTGCCCCATCACGGGACCGGCGATGATCTTGTATACGGCGGGCGCCGGGAAAGTCTCTTCGTCGCGGTAGGCGGCGATCACATCGTCGTAGTGGGTGAACATCGTCGCCGGGATGCCGTGCGTCTTCACCTTCGACAGGCGCTCGCGTTGGCGCATCCGGCGAGTTCGGGAATGCAGGTCGGGAATGGGATCGAGGGTCGTGTCGAACTCGAACCCGGCGCTGGAATCCGTGGGATCGGTCATTGGGATCTCCCCTGGAACGGTGTCTGTTCGAGGATTTGAGTGTACGTCGTATACTTACATTCGAAACATCATAAAAACCTTTTTGATTCCGGACATTTGAAGCCACGCGGCTATACTCGCGCGCCATGCGAATCCTCATCACCGGGGGCGCGGGCTTCATCGGCAGCCATATCGCCGATGCGTGTCTCGCCGCCGGCCACGACGTCAAGATCCTCGACGATCTCTCCACCGGCCGAATCGCCAACCTGCCCGCGAACGCGCACTTCGTCGAAGGCGACATCCGCAATGCCGGCTGGTTGACGGAGAGGGTGCGCGAGTTCCGCCCGGACGTGGTCTCCCACCAGGCGGCGCAGACGAGCGTGGCCATCAGTGCCCGCGAGCCCGTACTCGATGCCGACATCAACGTTCTCGGTACGTTGAACCTGCTGAATGCCTGTGTGGATCAGGAGGTTTCCAAGGTGATCTTCGCCAGCACAGGCGGAGCGATCTACGGCGAAGTACCCGATGGCGAGCGCGCCCAGCTCGACTGGCAACCCCGCCCTCTCTCCCCTTATGCGTGTTCGAAGTTCGCCGGCGAGGGCTACCTCGAGTGCTACCGCGCCGAACACGGCCTCGACTCCACCGTGCTGCGTTACTCGAATGTCTACGGCCCGCGGCAGGACCCGCACGGCGAAGCGGGGGTCGTGGCGATCTTCAGCCAACGCGCCTTCGCGGGGCAGCCCCTGAACGTGTATGCGCGCGTCGCGGAAGGCGATGCGGGCTGCGTACGCGACTACGTCTATGTCGACGACGTGGTGCGCGCGAACCTGATGGCGATCGACGGGGCCTTCGGGCAGTCGATCGTGAACGTCTGCACGGGGGAAGGCACCTCGACCCTCGAACTCGCCGAGGCGATCAAGCATCACGCGGGTTCGAAGTGCGAGATCGGTTTCGGCCCCCGCCGCCCCGGCGACATCGAGCGCAGTGTGCTCGACCCGGGTTCGCCGCCGCCGCTGGGCGAGACGGTCTCACTCGAAAACGGGCTGAAACAGACGGTCGGGTGGTTCGGAGAGAACGCCTAGACTATCGACGTATCGAATGCGAGCCGCGTCGCTCGATCGCGCGGCAACGGAGTCGGCATGCAACTCGAAGACATGATCCTCGTGAGCGTCGACGACCACGTCGTCGAACCCCCCAATCTCTTCGACAACCACCTGTCTGCGGAGTGGAAGAGCAAGGCGCCGCACATCACGCGTCTGCCGAGCGGTGCGGATGTGTGGGAGTTCGCCGGGCAGAAGCTCCCCAACATCGGGCTCAACGCCGTGGTGGGGCGGGTGCCCGAGGAGTATGGCGTCGAACCGACTTCCTACGACCAGATGCGCAAGGGTTGTTACGACATCCACGCCCGCGTCGAAGACATGAACGCGAACGGCGTGCTCGCTTCGATCTGCTTCCCCTCGTTTCCCGGGTTCGTCGGGCAACTCTGGGCGCGAACCGAAGACAAGAAGCTCGCGGCCGTCATGTTGCAGGCCTACAACGACTGGCACATCGACGAATGGTGCGGGACGTATCCGGGACGCTTCATTCCGCTCGCCCTGCCCTGTCTCTGGGATCAGAACCTGATGGTCGAGGAGGTGCGCCGGGTCGCGCGCAAGGGCTGCACCACGGTGAGCTTCAGCGAGAACCCGGAGAAGCTCGGCTTCCCCACCCTGCACGACGAGTATTGGGATCCCTTCTGGCAGGTGTGCGCGGACGAGGGGATGGTGATCTGCATCCACATCGGGTCGGCAGGCGGCATGTCGTTTCCGACGATGGATTCACCGGTCGACGTGATGATCACCACGACGCCGATCTCGATCGTGAACCTCGCGGCGGATCTACTCTTCTCGAAGATCCTGCGCCGGCATCCGAACCTCAAGTTCGCGCTTTCCGAGGGGGGCATCGGTTGGGTGCCCTACTTCCTCGAACGCGCCGACTACGTGTACCGGCACCATCACGCCTGGACGCACCAGGATTTCGGCAAGCAGACGCCGAGTGAGTGCTTCCGCGATCACGTCCTCAATTGCTTCATCGACGACAAGGCCGGCGTCGCGATGCGCGAGCAGATCGGTATCGAGACGATCCTGTGGGAATGCGACTACCCGCACTCCGACACCACCTGGCCGCGCGCACCCGAGGTGCTCTGGGAGAGCATGGAGAAGCTTCCCGAAGCCGACGTCAACGCGATCACCCATGAAAACGCCATGCGGGAGTTCCGGCTCGACTTTCATCCTTCGCGCCCGAAGGAGAAGTGCACGGTCGGCGCCCTGCGGGCCGAATCGCCGAACGTCGACATGGCGCCCATCCAGGGGGTCGGGGGCACGGAGGCTTCGGAAGACGCGACGCGCATCGTGACCGGCGGCGACATCGTGCGACAGCTCGCCGGGGCGTTCGTCGAGCGTTCGTAGGCCCGGGGCCGAGGGTGGAATCGATCGAGCACTTCGCTCTGGCGAACGAGCCGATGCTTCGCCTGGGCGCATTCAGCTCGATCTTCGTCGCGATGATGCTCTTCGAGCGCCTGGCACCGCGACGTGTGCTCACGCTTCCACGCGTCGGGCGCTGGACCCACAACCTCGCGCTCTTCGGGTTGAACAGCCTGGTGTTGCGGCTGATCTTCCCTGCCGCGGCCGTGGGGCTCGCGCAGCTTGCGATCGAACGCGGCTGGGGGTTCTTCAATCACGTCGAGTGGGCGTACGGTGTGGAGATCCTGCTCGCCGTGCTGCTCCTCGACCTCGCGATCTACTGGCAGCATCGCCTGATGCACGTGTGGGCGCCGCTATGGCGCCTGCACCGCGTTCATCACGCCGACCTCGACTTCGATCTCACCACCGCCCAGCGCTTCCACACGATCGAGATCCTGCTCTCGATGGTGTTCAAGGGGTGCGTGATCGTCGTGCTCGGCCCCTCGCTCCTTGCCGTGCTCGTCTTCGAGATCGTGCTGAACGGCATGGCGACGTTCAATCACGCCAACGTGCGCCTGCCGGAGGCCGCCGACCGGATGCTGCGGCGTCTCGTCGTGACCCCCGACATGCACCGGGTGCACCACTCGGTGGTCCAGCGCGAAACCGACAGCAACTACGGCTTCAACCTGTCGCTGTGGGACCGGCTCTTCGGTTCCTACACCGACCAGCCCGAAGCGGGACACGTCGGCATGACGATCGGCATCGCCGACTTCCGTAAAATCGATCAGGTCGAACGCCTGCCCGGCATGCTGGCGATGCCGTTCGTGTCGCACCAGGAAGAAGCCTCTAGCGAAACGTGACCTTCGACAGCGGAGCTGGGAGGTTTCCAGCAGCGAACTTGTCACTACGAACCAGATACTGCAGTGCCAGCGAGCCAGGGCGGGAGTTCAGTGTGACCAATATCGGGTGGCCGCTAACTCGCGTTCGACGCTCCGCCGGTTTCCGCAAACCGCTGAAGAATCTTCGCAGATGGATAGTTTGACATCGACGCGATTCCGTTGGCGAGCTCCACCGGGAACAGTGCTCCCTCAAACTTGTGACTTGCGATCGTTGGGAGGGTCGCCAGGATGCGCTCGAACCCGATCAAGTCTTCCACACTCGGGAACTCACCTCTCGGATCATACTCGCCGGTTGGGACACTCAAGACCATTTGACAGCCAGGATCGAGCTTGACGAAGACCTTTTCCCCCCAGTTCGTTCTGAGACCATAAGGATTCGATCGGTCGGGGGATCGGTGGACCTCTCGTCTCACGTAGTCGTGAGAGAGAACTGCGTATGCCGGCTTTCCGCCTCGTACAACTGGCGGGGCGAAACGTCCGATCGCTGCGAGATGATCACAGAACGCTCCGGTCTTCTCTTGGCCAATTATATGAATCGGTCGCCCCTTGAGCTTCGCATGCTCAAGGAACGCGCGGATCGCTGGCACCAGTTTGGAATATTGGCTCCTCAATGTCAGCGGCCCGTCCTTTATGAACAGCGTGTCGCTGACTAGGCTTCGATCCGAGTGATGCCACAGAAGCCTCACAGCAGTTAAGAGCATGAGATGCTCCATCACAAGCATGTAAGATGATGCAACCGACTCGGGCGCGCTGTCCTCGTCCATGTCTAGGTGAACGCCGATCATGTCGGTCAAGAACACCAGTCCGCTGCAACGCCTACACTCAGCGTCGTCGGCGTCTGCCGGTAGGCCAGCCTCGATCTTCTCGTGACAGTGTGGACATTCGAATGATGGCGACGAGCTAGGACGCGAGTTCCATTTCCGATAAGCGATCCACTTAAGCGTCTCGTAGAATGCACCGCCTTCGTCGACTTGAATTGAGTCTCGTACAAGATGCCGGACTGCATCGTAGTTGCTGCCCAGCGGAGTCCGAATGTTTCTAAGCGGGAACACAGTGGAGTGAAAGACAGCGCTACCCGTCATGACATCCCGAAGCAACAACGGATGTGGGTGCTCCCTGTCAATTGAGTCCAGACGCGAACGGTCCACGGTCAGAAGCGCGGTCTTGACAAAAGCGACCTCACGTGGCGGCTTCTCCTCGGTCGCGACCGAGACGAAGGAACCGTCGACCGCCCATACGTTGCGCAGTGGCGAGAACGGTTCGGAGTCGAATTCTGTCCAGGCTGTACCGCTGGCATCGATAGGCTCAACGTCAGTGCGCTCGAACTCCTCCACAAGCGACTTAACCCAATCACTCCTTGTGACATCAAGATGGCCGAGCTTGGACGCTTGCTCACCCGGCAGTCGTGTTCCGCCTGCGTACGGCATCGCCTACTCGGAGCCTGATGTTGAAGACGTGGTGACTTCAAACTTTCTTGCCTGCAGAGGTACAACGAATCGATGGGACATCGTCAGCATTCGGACGTAGCCTGGGGTCTTCGCACGCAGGATGTCCTCCTCGATTCCTGCGAACGCGACCTGAACTTTGGACAGTGACCGCACTTCCTCCTGACTCGATAGGTGTGCGACGAAGAAGTTTTCGGTCTGTGCCAGCAGTTCGCGGTTAATAGTGGACGGCGACTGAGTTGAGTACACCATGCCGATGTGAAACTTGGCACCCTCCTTCGCGAATCGCGCGTAGACGCCCGTTAGATCCTTGTCGTTCGGCGGGAAAAGATTGTGAGCTTCTTCGAAGTAGAGTTGGACGAAGTGCGCTGCTAGTTGGTTCTCAACGAACTTAGTTTCCTGATGAGCGAAAACCGCCTTGGAGAGCATGTCGGAGAAGTATCTACGGATCTGATCGGTCGCGTTGCCGAGATCTAGGATTACGGTTGCCCCTTGATCCAAGAGTTTCAGGATCTCATCGATGAAGTCTCCCGCATCGGGCGAGTGATAGTTTCTATAGCCCCGAAGAACACTTGGACCTGACCCAGACGCAGGCTTGAGAAAGTCCAGCAGGGATTCATCGTCCGGATCGAAGATCGGCTTTCCGCTACTGCTGGTGAGCGAATCATCTTGCGGATAGTTGCGGCGAAACTCCGCCATCACTTCAAGTTCGCGCACGAGCTCGTCGAGATTGCTCGGCGCGGCAGGTGGCTCTGCGTTTCGGATCGCCTGGTGCGCCGCACTACGCAGCTGTGTGTTGAAGTGAGGGTCGAAGTGCTTTGCGACACGTGAGGTCAGATTCGAGGAGCGGAGCCGAGACTCATCAGCAGCGAATCCTGCCCTGTTCAGAATCGCCCAATAGGCCTGGACCTTTCGGATCTGTCGGATCTTCTCGTTCTCTGGGAGTCCCGCGACATCGTCGATCGATGGCAATGACACACTGGTGAAGCTTCGGATGTAGTTCGACGACGTCTTGTTGTCCTGCTGCAGCATCGAAGCCAAGACCTCGATGCAGGAGTCGGGCTGCTCGTAGAAGTTGAGCCGAAGTGGCCGCGATGGAGTTCCTGAGCGGTTGGTCAACGCGTACACCTGACACCGATCCTCGTTCGCCGATCGAATAGACCTGTTGCCGTCTTGGGGGTTGTCGTTCGCATACTCGCCGTTGACGTCGAAAATCAACTGGCCAACGCTGTTGTCATCGCGCGAAGCCTCGATCATTCCTTGTGCGATCAGCTTGACGACGTTGGACTTACCCAGCCGGGTCTTACCGAACATTGCCGTGCGGTACCCCTTGAAGTCGGCCATTGAAATGCTGACCGGTACTTCCGGGGCGGAGCCCCCTGAGAACATCCGACATTCCATTGTCCGGAGATCGCCTAGTTCGAATCGCAGCTCCGCTCGAAGAGTCCCATCAACGATCATCCGCAAGAGTCCTACGTCGGGTGAGAAGACTTGGTATCGATGTGCGCTGACGACGTTATTGACGTCTCCTGAGAACGCGAGACTCTGCATGTCGTCTGGCGATGCGTAGAACATGCCCAGAACGTCGCAATCGAGCGCGCCCCATTGCAGTTCGCTCTGCGTCCAGATATCGAGCTCGGGCATGGACTTCTTGTGAAGCTCGAAATACGTCTGTTGGACTTGACTGCTAAGCGGAGTCGGCGACACACCGGTAACTCGAAGGAGCGTAAAGTGGGGAGGCGCCGCGCTGGCATTGCTCGGGGTCATAATGAGAAAAGACCCTCGAGGGATTCCGCCGACTGCCAGCTTGTACGGGTCCGAGGTGATTATCTTGGCGGATTCGTAGCCCAATTCGAGCACGTATCCGACGAATCTCATTTTGTCGATCTGTTTGGCTTTCTCGAAGTTCTCTTGCTCGGCAAGGAAGTCTCTCAGCGCCTCGATGGGGTTGCCTTGCGTGGCTGCAGTGTTGACGAGGGCCTCAAGAGTTGGCTGAGTAGATTCCATTTGCGGTTTCCTGCAATTTTCGATGGTCCGAGCGAGAAGCTCTTGGACGATTCAAGCTGGTTCGTAATTCGTGATTACGACCTCACCGACTCGGTGTTTCACCGACTTGCACGTAACATATCTGGTGACAGGCAATCGCTTTACGTTGAACGGCTTGTAGAGGGCGCGGATCTTCGGCGTATCAGCGTTGGTCATCAATAATAGACAACCTCGACTATCCAGTTCGCGAAAGAGATCCGCGAGTTCCTCTTGATCATCGTTGGAGAACCGTTCAGGCGTATAATGGGCAAAGAACGATGTTCCATTCAAAGGTGGGTAGGGCGGATCGAGATAGATAAAGTCTTCAGCTTTTGCTCGAGCCAGAGCCGCGCGGTAGTCAAGCTTGGACACCCTTGCGCGTCTTAGCACCTCACTCACGCGCCTAAGCTGTGCTGGTGTAGGGAAAATCGGATTGTTCCTGTGTCCGTAGGGAACGTTGAACTCGCCTGCGCGATTCACCCGAAAGATCCCGTTAAAGCATGTCCGATTCAGGTATATGAACCGCGCTGCTTGGGCGGCCGATGGTCGAGAACTGGTGTATTTCGACCGGGTCTCGTAGTAAGTCTGCTCACTGTCGTTGCTTGCGATTTCTTGGAGCACGCGAGACACCTGAGCAACGTTGTTTCGTACCGCCGTATAGCAGTCGATCAGGTGAGCGTTCGCGTCCGACAACACCGCCCGAGGCGGCTGAAGAGCTAGGAACAGCGATCCGGCCCCTACGAACGGTTCTCGATAGGTGCGTGAACCGTAGTCGTCTGGCACGAACTGCCGAAGCCGGGGAATGATGCGCTGCTTTCCGCCCGCCCAACGCAAAAATACCGGCGGAGGTTCCTTCGGGCACCCGGAGGAGTTGTGAAGCATCTTTGCCGAGATGTGGCTTCGAGGCGAGTCGCCACGACGGGATTGAGACACAGTTAAATCGACCTGCCAAGTGATTGCGCGCAGCGTTCGCGCACAGGTCGTTCCTGCAGCGACTCGCGGCCTTCGGCACTGTAACGTGAGCGATCCGGAACTGCTCGACCGCGAAACAGCGATCTCGAACCTGCAAGATTCGTCGGAGCGAAGATCCGATTGACGCTGAAGCCGCGCCGTGAGCTCGCCTTTCGGTCGAACTGCGGTCGGGGGCTCGCGGTCGCTCGTGACGGTGTTGGGTACGACCGGCGCGTCCGACGCAGCGTGAGAACCCCTAAGAGAACCAGCGACGTCCCGAGTCCGGCGCCGCTAAGTCACGACTTAGAGTGAGGAGTTCGAGTGCGTAGTGGTGTTGCCGAGTGACAGATGCCGGGTTCAACGGGCGTTCGTTCCGAGATCGATCTGACGGGGTGTAGATGCCGACAGGTCGGGGGGCGGGAGGTCACCCGCAACTGGATTCAGATCCAGTTCATCTCGGAACGTGGCGACGGCAAGAGCCTTCCGAGCCGCACGCACTCTGCACCAGTCAAGCCTACTCGTCGAGCGAGGCGGGCGAACCGTCTTCGAGACCCAGAGTGAGCTCGAAGCGCTGTCGCACCTCGCCACCCTTCTGGTCTTCGACCGCGATCTCGACCATGTGGTTGCCTTCCTGG
The DNA here is from genome assembly GCA_028278345.1 of Myxococcota bacterium. Classification (GTDB taxonomy): domain Bacteria; phylum Myxococcota_A; class UBA9160; order UBA9160; family UBA4427; genus DUBZ01. The sequence goes on along the minus strand of JANQEL010000255.1, from coordinate 2,112 downwards.
TCACCGCGGGGCACCCAGGTGACCGTGCCGCCGAGGCTGTCGATGCTCATGCCGTCGGGGCCCTTCACGAGGTGGTAGCGGAAGTTGCGATCGCCATCGGGGTCTTCGGCCTTCACGCTGTAGTTGAAGCTCTCGCCGCCGAAGCCGGACGGTTTCGACACGATCGTCGGCGGAGCATTGATGACCGGGACCGGATCACTCACGAGCGGCTTCGATTCGTCGTCGCCGTCGTACGCGATCACTTCGAGAACGATCTCGTCACCTCGGCTGAACTCCTTCGCGGAAAGCAGTGCTTCCGTCGAGACCTGGCTGCCGTTCACGCTCCATGAGTAGATGTACTCGACCTCGTCACCGTCCGGATCGTAGGAGCGGGGCGCCGCGGTGACGTCGTGGGCGACGCTCACCTCGCCGAGGGGCTCGAAGACCACGCCCTGCAAGACCGGCGGTCGGTTTCCGATCATGACGCCCACTTCGAGGGTTTCGCTCGAATCCTCTTGATCACGCGCCGTGACCGAAACCTCGACCCAGGAACCCTTCTCGACGTCCTTCAGCATGAACTCGTTGCTGCGGTTGTCCACCGACGCGCCGTCGACCGTCCATTCGTAGTGGAGGCGTACGCCGTCGCCGTCGGGATCGAAGGCTTCGACGACGGCGGTGAGGCGCTCACCCGGGCGCGGGTTCTCGGGACGCAGCACGAGTTCGGTGATCTCGGGGGCCGAGTTCGCTCCGCCACTCGGTGGGGTGGTCTTCGCGTGTGTGGCCTCACTGGCCTGACCCATCTTGAGTCCGGTGGTCTGCGCGGGCTCGTCGCTACCGCCGCACGCGATCGAGGCGATCGCACCCGCGCTCGCGAGCGCGAGGACTGCGCCGCGGCGCATCGATTCGAATGAATAGGCCATGGTGAGTTCCCTCCTGATCTCAGCACGACTCGCTGGTCGTGCGACTGTCAGTTGAATGCGTGACAGCGTTGCGATGTGGCTTGTACGCGCGCAACGGCGCCGTCGGCGGTCTGGCCCTGGACCCGCATGTCCCAGAGCGTGTAGAGAAAGGTCGACCCCGAACCGACTTCGATGCTGGCATCGAGCTCCGAACACGGATCTGCGCTCGCGAGCATGCAGACGTTGTTCGTCGCAGCGGTGGTGTCGGGCTGGTACGAAGTGCCGTTGGGCAGGTTGGTCTGCGGCAACACCTGGGTGATGCAATCACCGGGGGCGAGCGCCGTCGGGAGCGTTGCCGTTCGCACCATGTCGAGGGCGGCGGCGACGCCGGCATCCGCGGCATAGAGCGCGCTGCGGGCTCGGCTCGTGTAACCGGCGATCTGGCGATCGCGCATCACCGAGTCGAGGGAGGCGAGCCCCAGCAGGCCCATCAGGACCAGCATCATCATGGCGACGATCAGCGCGGCGCCCCGTTGGCGGCGCGCGCGAGCGTAGAACTCTTCAGTCGGCTTCTCTTGGTTCTTCACGGCCGGGGTCCTCACTAGGTGTTGCGGAGGCGGACGGTGGCGGAGTAGATCCGTCGGCGTCGCCCATCGGCGCCGGGGACGTTCGTGGCGCGGTTCTCGGTGGCCTGCCCGATGCCCGCATTGGCGGGGTTGCGGGGATCGTTCGCGCGCGTGCGCGTCACCAGGTTGAAGCGGATCTCGCGCAAGAGCGACGGATCGACCGTCGAAGTATCGAAGGTCGGGTCGGGAACCGGGTTGATCGCCACGGTTCCCCCCGCGGTGGCGATGTTGAGTGCCGAGGCGCGGTACTCGAGGGTGTCCACGATGCCGTCGTCATTGTCGTCGAAGAACCATGCGACCTGCAGGTCTTCGGTGTCGCGAGAGAGGGTCTGGCTGTTGCGCTGGATCTCGGGCTGGTTCGCGCCGCCCGGCGTCGTCACCGAGTAGACGTTCGCGGGGATCAAGCGTAGTGAGCCGGGCACACCCATCGGGCCGGTCAGCGTCGTGTTGGTGAGATCGAAGGTGAGCGAGTTCGCGCCGAGGTTCACCGTGCTGATCACGCCGCATGCGATGCCGCGCGTGGTGTCGTCGATGTCGATCACGATCACGCCCGCGCCGACCTGGAAGTCGGAGTCGTCGGTGCCGTTCGAATCCGTGTCGTAGGTGGG
>JANQEL010000012.1 GCA_028278345.1 Myxococcota bacterium | reverse complement strand
CAATTCGCGAAAGCGTTCGGCCACGATCGCGCGGATCGGAGGGGCGTCCTTCGTGAGCGGTCGCGCCACCACGTTGCGCACGTACTCCCAACGCAGGGGATGGAGATCGGCGGAGAAGGGAGTGTGGACTTCGAACCAGTTGTGGAAGAAATCCTCTTCGCTCACCCCCTTGGCCTTCTCGAACCAGGTGAAGTGGGTGAGGCCGGGACTGCGTTCGCCGTCCGCCCAATCGCGATCGGTGCAGGCCTGGGGGATCGACTCGGTGACGAGATAGCCCTCGAGGCGCTCACCCCGTTCGCTGAGCGCCGCTTCGATCGGCCCGCGCGCGTCGAGTGAATCCATCCACACCGAAACGGCTGCACCGAGGCTGGCGCCTTCGCCGAGCAGGATGATCGGCTTCGGGATCTCCTGCTGAAGATCGTTCACGCCGATGTTGAGGCCGCGAACCCCCTCGGCGGCAAGGATCTTCGGAGCGATCTCGTCGAGCAGGCGCTCTCGATAGGCGGCCGGGTCGCATCCGTCGCCCCCGAAGTCCACGGGAAAGGTCAGATACACGAGCTTCTCCATCGGGCGGGTCTCCTTCGGGTTGGCGGCCGACCAGCATACCCGCACGGCGTGGCTCGGCATCCTCTCCGGAATCCGCGCACTTACCCGCACGGCGGCGGCCGAGTCAGTGCCCCCCGCGCGCCACCCGCCGGCCCGCTTCCCGACCCGCGGTGACGAGGCAACGGCCCGAAAAAACAGGGCAAATTTCTTGCCCGCCCCTGCGGGAGTCGCTACTCACTCGCCCGGGATCGGCAGCCCCTCGTGAGGCTGCATCTCCCCCGAGCCTCCCCCGCGAACCCCACGAAAGACCCAGCGGGATCGGTCGAGACTCAACCGGGTCTCGATGCTTTTCGGTGAGACGTCGAGCGACGTTTCGAGAGACGTTCCACCCGGGCCTCGGCCCAGCCCCGGCACGGCTGCGCGACCCGCGTAGCGCCGCCCCCCGACACCCCGAACCACAACCGATTGCACCGACTGCACAGAAGCGGAGGACGGCCCCCCGGCCGGTCCCCGACAGCCTGACAGGATGGAAAGCCAGATGAGTAGTTTGATCGAACAGCTGACGATGGCCCCGCTCATTGCGAGCGTGGTGGGCATCGCCGTCGCCTTCTTCTTCTATTTCCGCGTGAAGGGTCTCCCGGAAGGCACGGAGACCATGAACATGATCGGGCAGTACATCCGCGAAGGCGCGATGGCCTTCCTGATGCGCGAGTACAAGGTGTTGGCCTTCTACTCCGTCGGCGTGTTCCTCTTCCTCTGGATTGCCTTCCAGGGGCAGGGCACCGGGTTGCTCGCGGGCCTCTGCTTCCTGTTCGGTGCCTTCCTCTCGCTGTTCAGCGGTTTCATCGGCATGAAGGCAGCGACCTACGCGAACGTGCGCACCAGCCAGGCCGCGCGCGAGGGCTCGAAGCCGAACGCGCTCCTCACGGCCCTCGACGGCGGCGCGGTGATGGGGCTCTTCGTGGCTTCGACCGCGGTTCTCGGCCTCGGCGTCCTCTACTACATCTATGCGGAAGACACCCATCTCGCGACGGTGCTCCACAGCTTCGCGGTGGGCGCGTCGTCGATCGCGCTCTTCTCGCGCGTGGGCGGCGGCATCTACACCAAGGCGGCGGACGTCGGTTCCGACATCGCAGGCAAGGTCGTCGAGGGCATTCCCGAAGACGATCCGCGCAACCCGGGCGGCATCGCGGACAACGTCGGCGACAACGTCGGTGACGTGGCCGGTATGGGCGCCGACATCTACGAGTCCCTCGTGGCCGCGCTGGTGGCGGCGATGGCGATCGCCCTCACGGCCAGGGCCGAGTACATCAACGGTCTGTTCACGGATGGCACGACGGGCATGGAGGCCCGCTTCCTGGCCGTGACGATCCCGCTCTTTCTCGCTGGGCTCGGCCTCGCGATCAGTATCCTGTGCATCTTCATTGCACGCGCGCTGCGCGCCAACGCGCCGGCCATGGTGTTGCGCGCCGCTCTGGTCGTGCCCTCGATCATCATGGTCGTCGCGGCACTGGCCATCATGCCGGCTCTCGGCGTCAGCATGTCGATTCCGTACGCGCTCGGCGCGGGCGCGATCGGCGGTGCCCTGATCGGGCTCGTCACCGAGTACTACACGGCGTGGGGGCCGATCGAAAAGGTCGCCGAGGCGTCGAAGACGGGCGCGGGCACGGGCGTCATCTCCGGGATCTCGGTGGGCATGGAGAGCACGGTGGTTTCCCTCTTCATCGTCGCGATCGTGGGCTTCCTCGCCAATGCGGTGATGCCCGAAGGCATGGGGCTCTACGGCATCGCAATGGGCACCGTGGGCATGCTCGCCGGCACCGCGATCGTGATGACCGTCGATGCCTATGGGCCGATCGCCGACAACGCCGGCGGCATCAGTGAGATGAGCGAACTCGGCAAGGAAGTCCGTGACATCACCGACGAACTCGACGCGGTGGGCAACACCACGGCGGCGATCGGCAAGGGTTTCGCGATCGGTTCCGCGACGCTGACGGTGCTCTCGCTCTTCTCCGCGTTCATCCTCGAGGTGAACTTCGTGCGCGAGGCTGAAGGCATGGGTTCGCTGGTGCTGAAGCTCGACGATGCGCCGATCCTCGTGGGTCTCCTGATCGGCGCCTGTCTGCCCTACGCGGTGGGTGCTTCCACGATGATGGCGGTCGGCAAGGCCGCGCAAGCGATCATCGACGAGATCATCCGCCAGTTCAACGAGATCCCCGGCCTGCGCGAAGGCAACGCCGAGCCCGAAAGCACGGTGATCGTCGACATCGCGACCAAGGCGGCGCTCTCCCAGATGATCCTGCCCGGCTCGGTGGCGATCCTCGCGCCGGTCACCGTCGGCTTCCTGCTCGGCCCGGCATCGCTCGCGGGCATGCTCGCGGGTGCCGTGGCGGTGGGGGCCTCGCTCTCGCTGTTCATGGCGAACGCGGGCGGTGCCTGGGACAACGCCAAGAAGCACATCGAAGCGGGCGGCCTCGAAGGTCATCCCAAGGGTTCGGAGGCCCACAAGGCCGCCGTCATCGGCGACACCGTCGGCGATCCCTTCAAGGATACGAGCGGCCCCGGCGTCGCGATCCTCATCAAGGTGATGAGCGTCGTGAGCCTGCTGATCGCTCCGCTGATCGCGACCTTCTAGTCCGTCGCGATCGATCCGAACGTCGAAGGGCGTCCCGGCCTGGTGGTTGGGGCGCCCTTCGTGCGTTTCGGGTCGGGTTGCGAACCGATCTCGCACGCGCAGTCGCGCGCGGTCCATCGCAACCGGTTGCGCGCGAACACGCCGTAGACCCAGTCGAAGAAGCGCCGGAGGCCGGGCCAACCGGTGGGCGCGAGCAACCAACCGAGCCCCACTGCCGCGTAGGCCCGCCGGAAGACCTCCATGCCCTGGACCACGCGCCCATCGGGGAGCACCGCATGCATGCGCGCCATCACGCTCGACGGGTCGAGCTCATAGCGCGAAGCGTCGAAGTCCGTGGCGGAGATGTCCTCGAACCGGATGCGCCCGCGTTCGCGATCCCGTCGTGCCAGAAAAGCGATCTCCCGGGCGCACAGGGGACAACCCCCGTCGTACAACAGCCGGATATCCCAGCGCTGGCTCATGGCTCGATCCTCGGTTCCCGGGGTAGGCCCCGATCGAGAAGACCATCGACCCTCCGCCCATAGATGTCAAGATAAATAAATATAAAATATGGACAAAAACGGGAAGAGAAGGCAATATGCTCTCGAACGGACTGTGACGGTAGGCCTGACATGAACGCCGGAGATGAAATCCCCGCTGCGATGCTCGATGCACCGGTCGCCGGCCCGGGCGTCATGCCCGGCACCCTGCGCGATCAACTCGACGACGAGCCCACGCTGCTGGTCTTCCTGCGCCACTTCGGTTGCATGTTCTGTCGCGAGACCCTGGCGGACATGCGAGAGGTTTCCGAGCGCGATTCCCGCTTTCCGAAGGCGCTCTTTTTCTTCCAGGGCAGCCCGACCGAGGGCCGCGCGTTCCTGCGCCGCTATTGGCCGGATCTTCGGGCCGTGGCGGATCCGCAGGGCGAGTTCTACGAGGGCTTCGGCGTCGGTCGAGGTGGAATGATGAAGATGTTCGGTCCCTCGGTCTGGTCGGCGAAGTCGCGCGCCGAAGCCAAGGGGCACGAGAACGGGCCGCGCATGGGGGACATCTGGCGCATGCCCGGCGCCTTCCTCACGCGTGGCACCCGGGTGTTGTGGGCGCACGAGTATCGCCACGCGGCCGACCACCCCGACTACGATCGCATCGCGAGGTTGGCCGCGGCCGAGCGACTTCGCTGAGCCGCGGGATCAACCGCCCGACATTGCTCCCAGCACCACGAAGGCCTCCGAACCATCCACGATGGGATCGGGGAGATGGCGTTCCTGGGCATCGTGGGACCAGTCTTCGTTGCAGACGAAGAAGCGGACGAAGGCGCGGCGCTGCTTCGTGCCGTGGTCGCGAATCGTGCCGCGCAGCACGGGGTGTCGTGCTTCGAGGGCGTCGAGGGCGGCGCGGATGGTGGTCTCGCCCGGGACCTCGACCACCACCTCCCCCGAAACGCCGGCGAGGGTCTGCAGGTGGCCCGGGATCGCGATGCGAATGGGGCGCGCCGCTTTCGTCACGGCAGCGTCTGCACCTCGACCGAGCACACGGCCGGCAGGTGGCTCGCGATCGCCTGCCAGGTGTCGCCCCCGTCTGGTGAGGCATAGACCTCACCGCCGGTCGTGCCGAAGTAGATGCCACACGGATCGAGCACATCGGACGCCATCGCGTCGCGCAACACGTTCGCGTAGCAGTGCTCCTGCGGAAGGCCGCGGGTGAGGGCTTCCCATTCATCGCCCCCGCTGCGACTGCGATAGACGCGCAGCTTGCCATCCGGAGGGAAGTGCTGCTCGTCACTCAAGATCGGCACCACGTAGATGGTCTCGGGTTCGTGGGCGTGGACTTCGATGGGGAAGCCGAAGTCACTCGGGAGATTGCCGCTCACTTCCTGCCACGAGTCACCGCCGTCGTCGCTGCGCATGACGTCCCAGTGCTTCTGCATGAAGAGGACGTTCGGGCGGGTGGGGTGCATGGCCAGGTTGTGGACGCAGTGGCCGATCTCCGCCTCGGGTTCCGGGATCTGAGGGGAGATCAGGCCGCGGTTGATCGGCTCCCAGGTCTTGCCCGCGTCGAGGGTGCGGAAGGTGCCCGCCGACGAGATCGCCACGATGATGCGGGCGTGGTCGCTCGGGTCGATCAGGATGGTGTGAAGGCAGAGTCCGCCGGCGCCAGGCATCCAGTCGGGCCCCGTGCCGTGGGTGCGCAGGCCCGGCAGCTCCTTCCAGCTGGCACCCGCATCCGTCGACTCGAAGAGCGCTGCGTCTTCCACGCCGGCGTAGACGTGATCGGGATTCGCGAGAGAGGGTTCGAGATGCCATACGCGCGTGAATTTCCAGGGCTGCAGCGTCCCGTCGAACCACTGGTGGGTGCCGGTCTCGCCTTCGTAGAGGAACTCGTTGCCGACGGGTTCGAAGGTCTTCCCGCCGTCGTCCGAGCGCTGGATGATCTGTCCGAACCAACTCGTCGACTGCGACACGTAGATGCGGTTCGGATCGACGGGCGAGCCCTTCAGGTGGTAGATCTCCCAACCCGGAAAGTGGGGGCCCGCCACATCCCAGCTCTCGCGCTTGCCATCGGAAGTCAGGATGAACGCGCCCTTGCGCGTTCCGACGAGGACACGAACGCCGGCCATGGGTGATCCTCCCGTGTGTTCCCCAGGACCTGGAGACGCTAGTGAACTCACGGGGGCTGGCGAGGCCAGGCTATGCCGCGCTGCGTCGCGCTCGTCGCCGCAAGTGATAGACGAGCAGCTGTGCGAGCCGTGATTCGCCCAGGGGTTCTCCGCTAGCGCACTGCAGCATGAGCACGCCGGGAGAACAATTGCCTTCGACGAGGGTGGGGCCGTTGGGCGTGAAGCCGACGTCCCATCCCAGCACGACCCGCCCGTCGAATCGTTCGTGTGCGCGCACCACGTGCTGCAACGCCCTGCGCCAACCCGGCAGGCGCACGCCCGCGAAGGACACGCCGGTATCGGGATGAACCCCGGTGCGCGGAGCGACCGGGTCGATGCCCACCGCGCTGCCGAGTTCGCCGGTCTTCAGGTCGACACTGGCCGCGAGCCCACCGCGATGGAAGTTGTCGACGACCGCATGGCCGGTTGCCATGCGAAACACCACGATCACGGGTTCGGGGTGCCCCGACTCGTTGATCGCCGTCATGATTCGTGCCGTCGCGAGGGTGTGTCCCGCGAAAGCCGCGACGTGGGGATGGTTCTCGACGCGCTCCTGCAACAGCAACGGCACGTCGTGTGATTCGCGAAGGAGTCGCTGCCTCAGGGTCTCTTCGTCGATGCGCTCGCCCACGGCGCCAACGAAGTGTTCGCGACCCGCGCGTTTCCAGAGCGCGGCTCCGTTTCCTCCCTTGCCGATTCGGGGTTTCACGAAGAAGTCGGCTCGGGGAAGCCGACGGAGATCGCCCGCGCCTTCGATGTGTCCGTCTTCGATCCACATGTGGATGTGGGGTGTGGGGATCCCGCCGACGACGCAGTGGTCGTGGAACCGGAGCTTGTCGTTCATGGATCGACCCACGGCCTGCGGGTCGCGCGAGATGATGCTGAACAGGCGCGCGGGGCTCTTCGATTCGTAGCGATGGAGGAAGCGCTGCGCGCGCTCGCGGTTGCGCGGCTCGTAGAGGCGGAAGAGGTAGTAGGCGGCCGGCGAGATGCACTCGAAGCAGGCGAAGCGGATCTGCTCCGCGATCTGTTGTCGGCGCGAGATCCCGCTTTCGGCCTCGACCGTGTTCCCGAACTTCTGCGCACACCGCCACGCCATCGCGCAGGCCATGACGTGCCAGAGGAAGGTGGCCAGGAGCAGCCCCAGCTTCTGCCGAATCCCTCGCGCTCGATTCCAGGTCTGCAGCGCGTGGAAGCGGTGGATGGTCGCCCAATCGGAGTGGTCGTCATCCGAGAACAGGGCGTGCCAGTTCATTGGGGGATCGAACTTCTTCCAGGGTTTCGTGTATGCGATATGCGCCCGTGTTCTCGACACCGCGGGTCGTTCCAGCTGATTGATCTTGGGCGTATGACCCGGGTGGAGCACAATCGGCCCGAACTCGCGCCCAATTGTGCGCGACTCGAAAGGAAAGGGTTCTCTTGATCGAGATCTTCGTGGATGCGGACGCCTGTCCGGTGAAGGACGAGGTGTACCAGGTGGCTTCCCGCTACGGGCTGCACGTCGTCCTGGTGGCCAACTCGCGCATGCAGTTGCCCGCGGGAGGCGCAGTCGAGATGGTGGTGGTGGAGCAGGGCCCCGACGTCGCCGACGATTGGATCGCCGAGAACGTCCGCCCCGGCGACATCGCCATCACCGCCGACATTCCCCTCGCAGCGCGCTGTCTCGAAGCCGGCGCCAGGGCCCTCGGAACCAACGGCCGCGAATTCGACGAAGACATGATCGGTGGAGCCCTCGCGATGCGCGAACTGAAGAGTGAGCTGCGCGAAGCCGGTACCCAGGCGGGCGGCCCGCCACCGCTCTCTGCGCGCGAACGCTCGCGTTTCGCTTCGCGCCTCGATCAGATGGTTCAGCAGGCGATGCGCTGAGTGTTATCGTGCTGAACCCATTTCGCGACTGACGAACCTCCCCTGGAGCAAGGAGCCCCCCATGGCCTGGAATTTCGAAACCGAGCCCGAATTCCAACGCGAACTCGATTGGATGGACGCCTTCGTCCGAGACGAAGTCGAGCCCCTCGATCTCGTCTTCAACGAGCCCTACGACAAGAGCGACGAGAAGATGATGTCCGTCGTGCGCCCGCTGCAGGAGCAGGTCAAGGAGCGCGGGCTCTGGGCCTGCCACCTGGGGCCGGAATTGGGCGGGCCCGGTTATGGGCAGCTCAAGCTCGGCCTGATGAACGAGATCCTCGGGCGATCGAGCTTTGCGCCTTCGGTCTTCGGCTGTCAGGCGCCCGATAGCGGCAACGCCGAGATCCTCGCCCACTACGGCAGCGAAGAGCAGAAGGCGAAGTACCTGAAGCCGCTGTTGGATGGTGATATCTCCTCCTGTTACTCGATGACCGAACCCCACGCCGGCGCGGATCCCACGCTCTTCACCACGCGTGCCGTGAAGGATGGCGACGACTGGGTGATCAACGGGGAGAAGTGGTTCTCCTCGAATGCGCGCTGGTCGTCGTTCCTGATCGTGATGGCTGTGACCGACCCCGACGTGTCGCCCTACGAGGGCATGAGCATGTTGATCGTGCCCCGCGAGACGCCGGGGGTGAACATCGTGCGCAACGTGGGGATCGGGACCGAATCGGAAGCCGAAGCCCTGGCCCACGCGAGCCATGCCTATGTCCGCTACGAGGACGTGCGCGTCTCCGACGACCACATGCTCGGCGCGCCCGGTTCCGCCTTCGTGATCGCGCAGACGCGCCTGGGCGGTGGTCGCATCCACCACGCCATGCGCACCGTCGGCCAGTTGAAGCGCTGCTTCGACATGATGTGCGAGCGCGCGCTGTCACGGAGCACCCGCGACGGGCGCCTGGCGGATTACCAACTCGTGCAGGACAAGATCGCCGACAGCTACATCGAGATCGAGCAGTTCCGCCTGCTCGTGCTGCGGACCGCCTGGCTGATCGACAAATACAACGACTACCGTAAGACGCGAAAGGACATCGCGGCGATCAAGGTCGCGATGCCGAAGGTCTATCACGACGTCGCCCAGCGAGCGATGCAGATCCACGGCGCGCTCGGGATCTCGAACGAGATGCCCTTCTCGTCGATGATGGTGGGCGCCCAGGTCATGGGCATCGCCGACGGACCGACCGAAGTGCACAAGGTGACGATCGCCAAGCAGGTGCTGCGGGATTACAAGCCGGTCGACGGGCTCTACCCGTCGGCCCACATTCCGACGCGGCGCGCGGCAGCGCGCGAACGCTTTGCGCACGTACTGGAACAGGATGTCGCGGACTACTAGCTAGTTCGCGGCGGCCAGCGCCGCTTCGTTCGCTTCTTCGCAGGCTTGCCAACCACCGCGCTCGAAGATCGCCCTCGTGCAGGGGATGGCGACGGGGACGTAGGGCCGGGCCTCTTTGCTGATGGCCTGGCCCAGGACGCCGCGCGCCAGCTGCTGGATGATCGGGACCTCGCGGTAGAGCAGGCGCCAGCTGAGTTGGCCGTCGAGATAGGGGCCCGCATCGATCCAGGTGGCCCCTTCGGCTTCGAGGTTGCCGGGCCGGTGTTCCGCGTCGGAGACGATGAGCGTGTAGTAGCCCTCGTCGTCGACCCGCATCTCGTTCTCGAGCATGCAGTCGATCGCGCTGCCGGCCCAGATGTTGTAGGTGCAGAGCGTATAGAGGCGAACGTCCTTGCCGGGCGCGCTGTGGGGCTCGCCCTCGCGGGTGTTCGGAGCCGTCAGGAACTTCGCGCGCACCGCGAAGATGTCGCCGAAGCGACGCGAGTAGACCGTTGCGAGGTACTGCACGTCGGCGTTCGCCATCGTGTCCGAGGGGGCTTCGAAGTTCGACGAAGAGCTCCAATAGGGTGGGTTGGTCGCGCGATGATCGGCGATCGGAAGGGCGGGGAACTTCATCTCGGTCTTCAGCACGGGGTGGCCCGGGGCGTAGAGGTCGCACTCCTCGAAGTGATGCGTGACCTCGCCGTCGGCGTCATGGATCGTGACCTCGGGCAGCGGCACACCGCCCGAGTTCGCGCCATCGCCGAGATCGCTCGCGTAGAGCCGGAGCATGTTGTTCACGTAGCGGTTCTCGGTCTCGCCATCCTTGCGAAGCCCGACGTAGCTGGTGTTCGGCTCGGGATTCGCGGGCGGGGCATCGAAGACGAGCTTCGCGGTGTAGTAGTGCTTCTTTCCGGGCGCGGGCTCTTCGCGCCAGGGGTTCTGCGAGCCTTCGTCGGGGTCGAGGTCGACGTCGCGCAGGGTCTGGAGGTTGTTGAGATCCATGTCGTTCGGGTGGTACGCGAAGTAGCGCGCCCGGGGATACTGCCCGCGCAACACGACCCATCCGCCGCGCTCGACCGCGAAGGAGTTCCCGGGCGAGAGACCGAGGCCGGAGATGAAGTACTCGTTGGCGAAGTAGTTCGCCCCGGAGATGTCGGGCAGGTTCGGGAAGTTGTTGAAGGTGAGTGGGCTCCCGATGCGCGGCCAACCCGGGCAGATATCCTGGGCGGTCGGTCGCGGTGCCGACTTGTACTCCCCATCCCCCAGGCGCAGGCCGCAGTGCTCGGCGATGTAGTCGCCGATGCGTCCCTGGGCGCTCGGCAGAGACGGGTCGGTGAGCTCGCCGAAGGTGTCGAGCATCTCGCGCTCGCCCGAGATGGCCTCGGCCCACGACTGGAAGGCGCTGTGGAACTGCGTCATGTCGTCGTGGATCTCGTCGGGTGCGACTTCGAGCAGGGTGCCCAGCACGAGGGCGTGACCCGCCAGTTCCTTGAGCCCCGTGGTGTCGATTGCGCCGGTATTGACGCTCACGAGGGTCTCGCAGAACGCCGCGTGTTCGTCCGGTGAGGTCGCCTGGGGCGTACAGGCGAGATTCGCGGCAAGCGCGGTCAGTAGCATCCATCGCGCGCGTCCGTCGGCTGAACCGTTTCGCGTCATCGCCCCTCCCGAACACGAACTTGCGTCAATGGGAAATCGACTCCAACTCGCGTTGGTTCGTTTCGGGGAAGAAGAACAGCACGCAGCCGCCCACGAGACTCGTGATGCTCAGCGCCGTGGTGAAGAAGACGAAGTCCCCCTCGGTCGATGTGCCGATGTAGAGCAGGAACAAGCCGAGCGCCGCCCCCGTCGCATCGAGAATCGCCCAGATGCCCGACGCCGAAGCGCGTTGCTCCGTCGGAAAGAGCTCCGTCGCCAGGGCGCGCATGATCACGCGCCCGCCCTGGGAGGTGAAGAGGAAGCCGATCCAGCCGAAGGGAACGCTCCAGCCCGGGCCGTTGTAGAAGAGGGCGACCCAAAAGGGAAATGAACCGAGCAGCCCGATCCCCACGGCGCGTCGCCCGAAGCGATCCGAGAGATGTCCGGCCACGATGTTCCCCGCGATCCCCACCGCACCACCGAAGAAGACCATGGCGGCGTACTGGCCGGGCGACCAGCCGTGCACCGTCTGCGTGAAGTAGCCGGTGAACTGGAACGCGCCGACCAACCCGATGGCGGGGAGGAAGCCGGCGGTCGCGATCCCGATGGCGCGGGCCGGCGTCTGTCGGAGCATGTCGAGCATCGGGCGCAGGGAGTAGCCCGCCGTGTCGTCGCTGCGCGCCGCGTCGTGTTTCGTGAAGCGTTCGGTTTCGGGCAGGCGCCGGCGAAAGAAGGGAAGCAGCAGGATCGGAATCACGCCGATCACATAGAGTGTTCGCCAGCCGTAGGGCAGGCGGTCGATCTGCGAGAAGAGTCCCATCGCGAGGCCGTGCCCCGAGGCGGAGAGCGCGCCCAACATACCGACCCCCCAACCCCGATGTTCGGCGGGAAACTCCTCGGCGATGTAGACGAACGAAATCGCAGAGCCCGTGACGAAGAACGCGCGCGCCACCATCTGACAGATCGTGAACTGCACCGGTGTCTGGGAGAAGCCGGTGAAGACCGTGGCGAGAGCGGTGCCGACCAGCGTCAAGAGAAAGACCCGGCGACGCCCCACGCGATCGGCGTAGGGGATGAAGAGCACCGCGGGGATCGCCCCGAGTCGAATCCAACCGAGATAGAAACCGAAGTCGGTTTCCTTCATGTCGAGGGAGGATGCGATCTGGGGAAGCGCAGCGGTCAACATCGCCATGTCGTACTCCTCGAAGAGGAGGGCGAGGGCGACGGCGCCGAGGAGATTGAAGTGGCGGCGCTCGAGATCCGGTATCGGGCCGAAGATGGGGAGCAGCCACCACGGACGGCCCGCCTTCTCCCGGTCGCGGTCGCCTGCCCCGTCGGGCGACGGGGAAGAGGTCGGTACGGATTCGCTCACCGGGCTTCGTTCAAGCCCGTTCGTCGGCTTCGCGGCCGATGATCTCGAAGCTCACCCCCGCGTTCTTCTGCAGGCGTTCGAGGAGCAGGTCGCCCATGGCCACCGCCGGGGTGAGGGTCCCGCCTTCGCTCGCCAGATCGTCCAACGCGAGACACACGGCACTCTCCCCGAGCATCTTCGAGGTGGATCCATAGCCGGGGTCGCGATCACCGCGCACCCGGGCCCGCAGGTCGAGGGCGCGATCCTCGGGGTGTTCGGCGTGGAAGAGGATTTCGAAGTAGCCGCTCTCGCGGGTCTCCTTCGATGGGCCTTCCCCGGGTGCGGGCAGCCGCTTCGCCACCGCGCGGCGGATCGGTCCGACGACCATGGCGGCCATGCCCGCGCCGAGGCCCACCGCCGTTGCGCTGGCCGCTGCGAAACCGCGCGGGCCCGCGCCCATCAGCATCGCTTCGTCGTAGCGGAAGTCGCGGCCGTACGCGTAATCGCTCAGCGCGTTCGTGCGGCGCACGACCTTCGTGTCGATCCCACCCATCACGAAGGGAGCCGTCCATTCGTCGAAATCCGGATCGTGTGCCGGCCCGGTGGGTTCGGGACGGTCGGGGCCGGTGCGGTCGGCCTTCGGGTTGAGGGAGTAGGGGTGCTGCACGACGCGAAGCAGATCGCGATCTTCGCTTGCCTCGTCGAGCATGTTGATCATGCTCGCGATCGTTCCGCCACTCGCGCCGCCCTTGAAGTCCTTCACGCGCATCTTCACCCGGGAGGCGGAGACACCGTGGCGCGCCTTCATCTCGCGTTGCACGAAGTGCACGCCGAGATCGGCGGGGATGCAATCGAAGCCGCAGGTGAAGACGATGCGAGCACCACTGTCGCGAGCCGCATCGTGGTGGGCGTCGATCATCTTACGCATCCACTGGATCTCGCCCGTGAGATCGCAGTAATGTGTCGCGTTTTCAACGCAGGCTTCGACCAGGGGCGTGCCGTACTTCGCGTAGGGGCCCACGGTGGTGCAGACGACGCGGGCGCGGGCTGCGAGGGCGCCCATTTCCTCGCGCGATGACGCATCGGCGACGATCGTCGGCAGGCTCGCCGCTTCGAAGCCCCCTTCTCGGGCGACCTCATCTCGAACCCCCTCGAGCTTCTCGCGGTTGCGTCCGGCGAGGGCCCAGCGGATCGCTCCGCCGGTGCCGTAACGGCGGGCGAGGAATTCCGCGGTCAGGCGGCCCGTGAACCCGGTTGCGCCCTGTAGGACGATGTGGAACTCGCGATCGGGGGTCGTCACTCTCGAAATCCTGTCGTTGGGCGCGTCTCTCGATACTCGAAAACGGTGGAGCGGCGTTGCCGGCCGCCGATACACGATGTTACACCTCGCGCTGCCCCTGCGGTCATCCATTCTGGATGCCGAGAGGAAGCCGGCTCATTTCCCACGATGCCTAGCCGACCGAATCGAGTTGCTGCGCTCCGAACCCACGCGGATCTGCAGTTCGAGCGCCTTGCGACGTGGGTGGCACGCCGCCCCGGCTGGGTGATCGGCCTGTGTCTCGCATGGGTGGCGGCGGGTGTCGCGCCCATTCCCTCGATCGTCTTCAGTACGAGTCCCGAGGAGTCGCTCTTCCCCGATCATCCGGTTCGAGCCGCGTACACCGACTTCAAGGAGCAATTCGGGAGCGACGGTTTCGTCGTCATCACGATCGAGACCGCCGAGGTGTTCGATCGCGAATTCCTCGTGGCCCTGCGCGAACTCCACGAGGGGCTCGAGGAGCGGGTCCCCTACGTCGAGGAGATCACGAGCCTCATCAACGTTCGCTCGACGCGAGGCGAGGCCGACGAGCTCATCGTCGAGGATCTGCTCGAAGAATGGCCCGATAGCGACGCCGACCTCCGGGCCCTCGAAGCGCGAGTGCGTGCGACGGAGTTCTACCGGCGCACCTTCGTGGACGACGATGGGAACTACACCGCGATCGTGCTGGAACTGGTCCGGGACGTCGCGAGCGGTTTCGATCCCCTGGCCTTCGATGATCCGCCGGAGTCGCCGCTGGACGGCGCAGAATCGCCGCGGCTGATCTCGACGCCCGAAGAGATCGAGGTCATCCGGGCGGTCGAAGCCGCCATCGCCGATTGGAGCGGCCCCGCCGAGCGCTTTCACGTCGCCGGGCTTCCCGTCACCAACACCCGCATCGTTCAGGACATCGGGGAGAACTTCGGCGTCTTCCTGGTGTTCTCCTCCGGTTCGATGGTGGTGGTCCTCGTGGCCCTCTTCCGCCGCGCATCGGGTGTCCTGTTGCCGCTCGTGGTGGTGAGCTCGGCATTGATCGGCACCTTCGGTTTCATCGGGTGGCGCGGGACCCCGGTTAACATGACGGCCCAGATCCTGCCGAGCTTCTTGATGGCCGTGGGCGCGAGCGCGTCGATCCACATACTGGTGTTGTTCTTCCAGCGCTATGACGCGGGTGAGGAGCGCACGGCGGCATTGCGCAAGGCGCTCGGGCACGGGGGCTCGCCGATCACGATGGCGTGTCTCACGACCGCCGTTGGCCTCGGATCGTTTCAGGTGGCCGAACTCGCGCCGATCCAGGATCTCGGGGTCCTGGCCCCGCTCGGGATCGCGTTCGCGTGGTTCTACGCGCTCGTACTGTTGCCCGCGCTGCTCTCCGTCGTTCCGCTGCGCCGCAAGCCCCGGCCCGGTGAGCGGTCGCTCAGTCCGGTCGGGAGAGCGGTGGTGACCGCAGGTGATTTCTCCGTGCGTCATCCCCGGAGCGTCGTCGCCACCACGGGTTGTCTGGTCGCGCTCGGACTCTACGGGGCCACCCAACTCGAATACGAGTTCAACGCGATGGAGTGGTTCCCGCTGGATGACCCGATCCATCTGGATACGGAGATCGCCGATCGACGCATGGGCGGCAGCATCGGGATCGAGGTGCTGCTCGACAGCGGGCGCGAGAACGGGCTGCACGACCCCGACCTGCAGCGTCGCATCGAAGGCTTCGAAGCCGCGGCCGTCGAAGTGGGCGGCGCTGGCTTCGTGCGCAAGACGGCCTCCGTGAACGGGGTGTTGAAGGAGATCCATCAGGCCCTCAACGAGAACCGGGCCGAGTTCTACGCGACACCCGGGGATCGGGAGCTGATCGCCCAGGAACTCCTGCTGTTCGAGGCGAGTGGCTCCGACGACCTCGAAGAGATGGTCGATAGCCAGTTTCGCCTCGCGCGGTTGAGTCTTCGCAGCGTGTGGGCGAGTCCGAAGGAGTACACGCCGGTGCTGGACCGGCTCGACGCTCTTCTCGATGAATGGTTTCCGGACGAAGAGGTGTCACTGACCGGAACCGCGCCGATCATCATTGCGGGCCAGCTCGAAACGCGGGACGGCATGACGGGCAGCTATACAGTCGCCCTGCTCACCATCACGCCGATCATGATGTTGATGATCGGCTCGCTGCGCGGTGGCCTCGTCAGCATGGTGCCCAACCTGATGCCCATCATCGTGGTGCTCGGGCTGATGGGATGGACCGGCATTCGCATCGACATCTTCACGATGCTGACCGGAAGCGTGGCGATCGGCCTGGCGGTCGACGACACCATCCACTTCCTGCACAACTTCTACCGCGAGTTCGATCGCACGGGGGATGCGCGGGGGAGTGTGCGACGCACCCTCGAGACGACCGGGCAGGCGCTGCTCACGACCTCGATCGTCTTGTCCCTCGGCTTCGGCACCTTCCTGCTCGCCAGCATGCCGACGCTTCAGCTCTTCGGTGCGGTCACCGCGCTCGCGATCATCCTGGCCTTCCTTGCCGACATCCTGGTGGCGCCGGCGCTCGTCACGTTGGCGACGAGACATCGACGGCGCGAGATCACGCCCCCGTGAGGCGCCGATGGAGCCGGTTCATGCCGCCAATCCAGCGGTCGTAGTCGGCGGTCTTGCGCTGCATGTACTCGGTGACCACCGGGTGGGGGAGGATGAGGAAGCGTTCCTCCGCGAGTCCCTCGACCACGCAGTCGGCGAGTTCTTCGGGTTCGATCATGCCGTCGCCCGCCGCCGCCGCGACCGAGCTGCTGTCCCCTTCGGTCATCGGGGTGCGCACCGCCTGGGGGCAGAGCATCGAGACGCGGATGCCTTCGTGCTGGTACGTCAAGGCGAGCCATTCGCCGAAGCCCACTGCGGCGTGCTTCGTCGTGCCGTAGGCGGCGCCCCCGATCTGGTTGAGGAGCCCGGCGGCCGACGCGGTGTGCATGAAGTATCCGCCGCCGCGTTCGATCATGCGGGGCACGAGGTGCCTCGCCGCATAGACGTGGGCCATCACGTTGACGTCCCACGAGGCCTGCCACTCCTCGTTGGGTGAGGAGAGTTCGGGGCCGAGGCCGATGCCGGCGTTCGAGCAGAAGAGGTCGATCGGGCCGACTTCGCTCTCGGTCTTCTCGATCAGCGCGGCGACGTCGTCTTCGGCGCCGACGTTCCCGCTCATCGAAGTGCCACCCACTTCCTTCGCCGTGGCTTCGGCGCCGTCGGCGTTCAGGTCGGCGCAGACCACGTGCTTCGCGCCCTCGGCGTCGAAGCGAAGGGCGAGTGCGCGTCCGATCCCGCTGGCCGCGCCCGTGACGACGATGATCTTGTCCTTCAGTTCCATGTCTCTTTCCTTCTGGTCCGCAGCACTGCTCGAAGCCGGCGAGTATGCCAAGCTCCCTTCCTCGCCGCTCTCCCGAAAGGACTCCCCGTGATCCACCTCTACACCTCTCCCACGCCGAATGGGCACAAGGCCTCCGTCACCCTCGAAGAACTCGAGATTCCCTACGAGGTCACGGCGATCGATCTGTCGAAGAACGTCCAGAAGGAAGAGTGGTTCCTGAAGCTCAATCCGAACGGTCGCATCCCCGTGATCGTCGACTCGGAAGAGGGCGATCTGCCCGTCTTCGAAACCGGCGCGATCATGATCTACCTCGCCGAGAAGACCGGGCGACTCCTGCCGGCATCCGGCGCACCACGCGCGCGCGTGATCGAATGGTTGATGTTCCAGATCGGGGGCGTCGGCCCGATGATGGGGCAGGCCAACGTCTTCTATCGCTACTTCCCCGAGAAGCTCCCGGCGGCGATCGATCGCTATCAGAACGAGTCGCGCCGCCTGTTCGAGGTGCTCGACCGACGTCTCGGCGAGAGCGAGTGGCTGGGGGACGACTTCTCGATCGCCGACATCGCGAACTGGTGCTGGGTGCGCACCTACAAGTGGTCGGGGGTGAGCGTCGAGGGGCTACCGAACCTGCGGCGCTGGCTCGACGTGATGAAGGAACGCCCCGCCTGCCGCAAGGGCTGCGAGGTGCCCTTCGTGGTCGGCAGCCTGGTCAAGGACGAAGAGGCGCAGGCGAAGTTCGCGGAGAACGCGCGAAAGTCGCTCCAGACCTGAGGGGCGAACCGACTAGGCGATCGTCATGCCGCCGTCGACGATGTGGGTCTGGCCGGTGATGTAGCTCCCCGCCTTCGAGCAGAGGAACACCGCGAGCCCCCCGAGTTCTTCGGGTTCGCCGATGCGGCGCAGGGGCGCGCCGGACGTCACGCTCTTGAGCAGCTTCGGGTTTTCCCAGAGCGCGCGCGCAAAGTCGGTCTTGATGAGCCCGGGTGCGATTGCGTTGGCGCGGATCCCCTTCGGCCCGTACTCGGCGGCGAGGTTGCGTACCAGCGCGAGATCGGCCGCCTTCGAGATGTTGTACGCGCCGATCACCGTGCTCGCCTTGAGTCCACCGACACTCGACACCACGAGAATCGATCCGCCACCGCTCTCGATCATGTCGGGGATCACCATGTTGCAGAGCCAATGGTTGCTCTTGATATTCGACGACATGATCTTGTCGAACGCTTCGTCGGGGATGTCCATCGACGAGCCGTAGTACGGGTTCACCGCGGCGTTGCACACGAGGATGTCGACCGGCCCGAGCCGCTCGTGGGTCTGATCCACGAGGGACTGGAGCTCCTCCTTCGAGCTGATGCTCGCCGGAATCGAAACGGCTTCGCCCGGACCTTCCGCACAGGCGGCGTTGATCGCGGCGGCGACCTCTTCGCAGGGTTCGGGTTTGCGGCTCGAGATCACGACCCGCGCGCCGTGGGCGGCGAGTTGTTCCGCGATCGCCTTGCCGATGCCGCGTGAGGAACCGGTGATGATGGCCACCTGGCCGGTGAGGTCGAAGAGGTCGGTCTGGACGGACATGCTGCAGTGCCTTTCAAACGCGAGCACGCGTGGAGGTGTGCCCGCTTTCCTGGGTTCGTGACGGCATTCGACGTTGACACACTCGGACGCCCCCGCAACGGGTGCGCGTGCTGGGCCATTCGCTGCCGTGAGCCGATCGACTGTGGCAGACTCGCACGTCTACGCGCGGGAGGGGAAGGCACATGGTCCGTTGGATCGTCATCGCGCTGGCGGTGGCTGCGGTTGCGATCTTCATCTTCATCCAGGCCGCTTCACGCGGCTGGTTCGCGGAGCGCGAAACGGCGGGCACCGCGGTCGATATCGCGCGCAGCGGGGAGGCTGTCGAGGCCTACGCCGCGGACCAGACCGAGACGCGCGAAGTGCTCGGCGCCCCGGAAGTCAAGCAGGTGCTGTTCGGCGACTTCCACGTCCACACCACCTTCAGTTTCGACGCCTTCCTGATGAACATGCCGATGTCGGGAGGTGCGGGTGCGTATCCGCCGGCGGATGCCTGTGACTTCGCGCGGCACTGCTCGGCCCTCGACTTCTGGTCGATCAACGACCACGCCGAGACCCTCACCGCCGACCTGTGGAACCAGACGATCGAGAGCGTGAGGCAGTGCAACGACGTGGCCGGCGACCCCGACAACCCCGACCTCGTCACCTACCTCGGCTGGGAGTGGAGTCACATCGGCACCACGCCGCGCAATCACTACGGCCACAAGAATGTAGTGCTGCTCGGGACGAGCGACGACGAGATCACCGCGCGACCGATCGCCGCGCGCAGCCCCGCGACCTCGGGTTCGGGTGTCGAGCCCAGCACGTTGCAGCGGCTTGGCCTCGCAGCGATGAATGGACGCCGCGGCATGGAGTTCAATCGCACGATCACCTCGATGCTCAACGTCGATCCGTGTCCCGAGAACGTGCCCGTGCGAGACCTCCCCCTCGATTGCCGCGAGAGCGTCGCCACGCCCGAGGGCCTGTTCGCGAAACTCGACGAATGGGCGGTGCCGTCGATCGTCATCCCCCACGGCACGGCGTGGGGCCTGTACACGCCAGCGGGTTCGGATTGGCGCAAGCAGCTACCCGGCCACGACCCCGAGCGCCAGACGTTGATCGAAGTCTATTCGGGGCACGGCAACTCCGAGCAGCTTCCCAACTGGCGCGAGGTGGAGATCGGCGCGAAGGGTTCACTCGCCTGTCCTGCGCCGACCCCCGACTATCTGCCCAGCTGTTGGCGCGCTGGCGAACTGGTCGAGGCCCGGTGTCTCGACAACGGTGTGGATCGTGACGAATGCGAAACCCGGGCGGCCAACGCGCGACGCAACTACCTCAACGCCTATCAGGCCGGCTGGAAGACCCTGCCCGGCCATGAACCGAACGCCTGGCTCGACGCCGGTCAGTACCGGGGTGCCTTCCAACCCGCATTCAACTATCGCCCGCGCTCCTCGGCGCAGTACATGCTGGCGATTCGCGACTTCTCGAATCCCGCCGAACCGAAGGGCTTCAACTTCGGCTTCATCGGATCGAGTGACATCCACTCTGCACGACCGGGCACCGGTTACAAGGAGATGTTCCGGGGTGAGTTCAGCGACGGACGCGGAGCGCGCGACACCGGCGACGGTGTGCCGACGGGGCTCTTCGGTTCGTCGAACGACGCGGACGAACCGGTCGACGAGAGCGTGCCGTATGTGTCGAGGGGCGAATCGCCGCTACAGCTCTTCGAAATCGAACGAGCCTCCGCGTACTTCGCGACGGGCGGGCTGGTTGCCGTGCACGCGACCGGCCGCGATCGCCACTCGATCTGGGAAGCCCTCGAGCGCAAGGAGGTCTATGCGACGAGCGGGCGACGGACGCTGCTCTGGTTCGACCTGATCGACGGCGCGTCCTCGGTGCCGATGGGGGCGACCGTCGAGCGCAGCACGATGCCGCGCTTCCGTGTCCGCGCGGCGGGTTCCTTCGAACAGAAGCCCGGCTGCCCCGACGATACCTGGGCGGCGCTCGGCCAGGAGCGCACCGAGCACCTGTGTCAGGGGGAGTGCTATTTCCCGAGCGATCGACGCAGGCCGATCACCCGCATCGAAATCGTGCGCATACGTCCGCAGATCCACGACGACGAGGAAGTGAACCATCTGGTCGAAGATCCGTGGCGGGTGTTTCCGTGTCCCGCGGACGGAGGGGGCTGTGTGGTCGAGTTCGCCGATACCGAGTACGAATCGAAAGGTCGCGATGCGGTCTACTACGCGCGCGCGGTCGAGGCCGAAGACGAACTGATCCACGGCAGCAACCCTCTGGGCTGCACGTGGGATGACCTGGGGAACTGCCTCGAGATCGATCCCTGCGGCGCGGAGACGCCGATCGGCGAGGACTGCCTGACCCCCGCAGAGCCGCGTGCGTGGTCGTCGCCGATCTATCTGAATTACGGCTCATGAAGGCCATCGACGAGGAGAGAAGAGATGAGTGAGCAGGAAGACAAGTTCAATCGCGGCGTGGCCCTGGCTGCGAAGCTCTTCGAAGGCGCCCCCGCCGGCGGTGTGAAGATGAGCAAGGCCTTTCGCAACGACACCATGGGGCACCTCTTCGGTGACGTCTGGCAGCGTCCCGAACTCGAGCTGCAGGAGCGCTCGCTCGTGACCTGCGTCGCGCTGATCGCGCTCAACCGCGAAAACGAGCAGCGCCTTCACTTCACGGGTGCCAAGAATCTGGGGGTGCCGCGCGAGAAGCTCGAAGGAGCGATCGCCCACGTGGCCCACTACGCAGGCTGGCCAAACGCAGTGACGGCCTTTCGCGTGCTCGACGAGGTCTGGCCCGTCGAGGATTGAGCGCAGGTCTGCAACCCACGAACACAAGGGAGCCCCCCATGTCGCAACCCGAATCCCCCGAAGGTCTCGGCCTTCCGCAGATCGATCAGGTCGGCTTCGTCGTGAAGAGCGTCGACGAGGCCGAAAAGCGCTACGGCGCACTCTTCGGTCCGTTCACCCGGATGGACGGTTCGGTGCAGGCTGCCACCTACCGCGGCCGGGAAGCCGACGCCCAACTCGAGATCCTCTTCGGGCGCTCGGGAGAGCTCGAGATGGAGTTCATCGAGTGGAAGGGCGGCGAGAGCCCGCATCGCGAGTTCATCGAGCAGGGGCGCGAGGGGATGCACCACATCCGCTACCGGGTCGACGACACCGACGCCTGGATCGAACGCCTGGCCGAGGTGGGTTATCGGCCGATCTGGTACAAACAGTTCTCCCCCGAAATCGTCTTCGCCTATCTCGAGCGCGAAGGGGATCCCCTCCTGATCGAGTTCCTGCAGATGCCCTAGCGGGTCTCGACCGACACCGGGAGAGCGCATTGTCCACCTCATCCCCCCCGAAGAAGATCCGCATCGAGGATCTGCGAAATCCGATCCTTACGGACATCCAGAAGGCCGGCCTCGCGCACGGTGAGGCCAACCCCGTCGAGTTGAGCGTATCGGCCGTCGAAGCGGCGGCGGTCGAACGAACGGGGCTCGAGGACTTCGGGCCCGACGACTATCGCGAACGCCTGGGTCTCTGGCTCAGCGAAGTCGACGAGGACAGCGAACGCACGGCGATCGGCCGCTTCGGTCTGTTCAACGACTGCGTGCGCAACGCGGCGAGTCGCCTGCTCGTGCTCGACCTGCTGAAGCGCCATCCCGAGATCCACGATCAGGAAATCCGGCGCCCCATCATCGTGATCGGCCTGCCGCGTTCGGGCACGACCCATCTGGTGAACCTGATCGCCGCCGATCAGCGCCTGCGCTCGATGCCGCTGTGGGAAGGGCAGGAGCCCGTCCCGAACCCGAAGGACGAGCCGCGCGAAGATGGCGTCGATCCGCGCTGGGCGCGCTCGGAGGCCGCGTGGCAGAGCATGAAACTCGGCTCCCCGCTGATCGCCTCCATGCATCCGATGAACCCCGACCACATCCACGAGGAACTCGAACTCCAGCTGCCGAACTTCACGAGTTACAACCAGGAGTGGGTCGCGCGCTCGCCGAAGTGGCGGGACTACTACCTCGCCCACGACCAGACGCCCCACTACGAATGGCTGCGCACCATGCTCAAGGTGTTGCAGTGGTACAAGCCGCGGGAGCGCTGGGTGCTCAAGTGTCCCCAGCATCTCGAACAGATCGGGCCGCTCACCAAGACCTTCCCCGATGCCACGATCGTGGTGACGCATCGCGACCCGGTGAGCGTGATCCAGAGCGCGATCACCATGCTCACCTATGGCGCGCGCATGAACTACACGAAGCCGCGCCCCGAGTTCTATCTCGAGTACTGGACCGATCGCATCGAACGGCTATTGCGCGCTTCCGTGCGTGACCGCGACCTGCTGCCGAAGGATCGCACCGTCGACGTGCTCTTTCACGAGTTGATGGCCGACGACATGGGCACCGTCGAGCGGATCTACGAGACCGCCGGTCTCGAGATGACCGACGCCGCGCGGGCCCAGATCAAGCAGTACGTCGACGACCATCCCCGCGGCAAGGCGGGGCAGGTGGTCTACGACCTGCGCGCCGACTTCGACGCCGAGCCCGCGGACGTTCGTGCGGGCTTCGACTTCTACCTCGAGCGCTTCGACATCCGGCAGGAAGTGCGCTGAGGGGTTCAACCCCGCGGTGGCAACCCGTGAACCAGGGTGAGGAAACGCATCGTCGTGCCCGCGCGCCGATGCTCGGAGATCGCCTGGTATTCCGGGTCGTTGAACCAGTTCTTCGCCGCCTCTTCCGAGGGAAACTTGAAGATGACGACGCGACCGGGCGGGGCATCCGGGCCCTCGAGGGTCTCGCTCTTGTCGTCGTAGGTGAAGAACTCGCCGCCGTGCTTATTCAAGATGGGGAAGAAGCCCTTCTCGTACTTGCGGTAGGTGTCGGCGTCTTGAATGGTGAAGTTGGCGACCATGAAGGCGGGGGCGTCTGACATGTTGGTACTCCGGTGGTTCGAGGCGGTTTCAGTGTGGGCGGGGTTATAGCATGAGCGATCTCGATCAACTGCTGCTGGCGATCTTCCTGATGCTCACCATGTTCGGCATGGGGGCGACGCTCTCCCTGGCCGACTTCGCTCGGGTGGCCCGGCGACCGGGCCTGCTCGCAGTGGGGCTGGCGAGCCAGTTCGGCTGGATGCCGTTGATTGCCTTCGCTCTCGCGCACGCTTTTGGCTTCGAGGGGGCGGTGGCGGTCGGGTTGATCGTGATGGGCTCGTCTTCGGGGGGGACGACCTCGAACCTCTTCTCGTACTACGCGCGCGCCGACCTCGCCCTCAGCATCTCGATGACGGTGACCTCCACCATCGCCGCGGTGGCGTTCATGCCGCTGGTGTTGTTCGTCTACGCCACTCCCTTCGCCACGGCCGAACTCGGGATCCCCTACCAGAACATCGTGAGCACCCTGATCGCCGTGTTGGTGCCGGTCGGCCTCGGCATGGTGCTGCGCAGTATGCGGCCGGCCTGGGCGGTGCGCGCGGAGCGCATCGGCAGCATCTCGGGGATCGCGGTGCTCGTGTTGGTGCTGGTTTCGAGCGCGATTCGCGACGCGGATCGCATCCTGGGCTTCGGGGCTTCGGAGATCGCCGCGGGTGTTCTGCTCGGCCCCTTCGGTTTCGCCTTCGGCTATGCGGGAGCGCGCCTGCTCGGAGTGCCGCTGTCGCAGCGACGCACGATCTCACTCGAAACCGGCATCCAGAACGCGCCGCTCGCGATCGGCATCGTGATCCTGAGCTTCTCGACCGAGGTCGCGGAAACCGCACTGCGTATTCCGCTGCTCTACGGCGTGCTCGTGGTTCCGGTGTCGGCGCTACTCGCCGGTTGGTTCCGCCGACACGGGTCGTCCGAAGCGAACCCGAGCGCGATCCCCTGACGAAGCCAGGCAGCGGGGATAGGCTAGGGCGCCATGCAGATCGATCGAATCGCCCTGGCTTCGATTCTTCTCGCCGCGTGTGCCGTCATCACCCTCGTGGCTTGTGCGAGCCCGCCTCCACCCGACGCGTTGGCGCAGTGCGCCTCGGGCAGCCGCGAAGCGATCGCGCCCCAGCGGCTCGCCGACGCAGCCGGCAGTGCCGCGCGCGGTGGGATCATCTTCAGAACGCAGTGCGCGAAGTGTCACAGCCCGCGCATCGTCGATCGCAGCTCGAGCCTCTTCTACGACCATCCCCGCCTCGACTGCGCTTCCTACCTCGACGGCGTGTCCGATGGCTATCTGCGCAAGGTCATCCGCGACGGAGGCGAGAGCGTCGGGCTCGATTCGCTGATGAAGCCCTTCAGTGAAGAAGGGCTCGACGACGACGCAGTCGACGACGTGGTGCGCTACCTGCGAAGCGTGTTGCCGAGCGAGTAGTCCGATCGGGCCCCGTCAGTCGCGCGGCTCGAAGACGTCGTCGACGGTGCGCCAGAAGATCGTGAGCGCCACCGCGCCCATGTGCTGATAGCCGTCGAACTTCCGATCCTTGCCCGTCACGCGAAGGGATTCACTCAGCCACATGATGTTGTAGCTGGCGCTCAGCGAAACCGAGAGGCGGTCGGTGATGTGTTGGTTGATGCCGATCTCGGGGCCGGCTCCGATGGCCACGTCGATGACGTCGAGGTTCGTGACCGGGCCGTACCAATCCACGTTGAGTCGCACCGACGGGCCGGCCCAGATCCGATGGTGCTCCTTGCGCCAGAAGCCATAACCGACGGCCTGATGAAGGGTGAACCCCTGGACCGTTTCGTTGTCCGGCTCATACGAGATGAGCTCTTCGTCGGGGTCTTCGGAGTCGATTCGCCTGTTTACCCGGACGGTGGAGTCGTCGTCGGGTTCGCGGCGGCCGATCCGGTATCCGACCTTGAAGCGATAGTTCCAGGGTTCGTCGCGTGCGATGTTGGTGTCGTAGCTGAACCCGACCCCGCCCATGTGCTGATCGAAGTCGCGATTCACCCGGCCCGGATTGAATGGGATGTTCGCGTCGTTCTCCGCGCTGGTCCATTCGGATTCGAGGGCGAGGCCGAAGCCGCCCGCGAACGCGGGAACGGGGCCGACCCCAAGGCCGATGAAGAGCACGATCGCGAGGTGTCGACTTCGTGCAAAGTACTTCGAGATCATGGAATCCTGCTCGAGCAAAGTTGCGGGAACGATGCGAAGCGCCTGCGCACTCTTGGTCGCGGCCCGTCGTTGCGAGACGAGGCACAACTCGGAGGCGCGAATAGTAGCCCGGAATCGCGTTCGCGCGCGGGCAGCACAATGGACCAAAGAGTACGCTCCGCGTGTGGCTGCGTAGCGGCGGGCACGCGGTCTTCGAAACGCAAGGACCCCGGGGACGCTCGAAACGAAGGAGTAGTGACGTGATCGGCTACGTGACCCTCGGCACCAACGACATCGAGCGCGCCGCGGCCTTCTACGATGCACTGCTCGGTCCAATGGGTGCGACACGCCTGATGGACACCGACGATTTCATCGTGTGGTCACGCGAGGGCAGGCTGCCCGGGTTGTCTGTGACGCGGCCTTACGATCAGGAGGCCGCGACCGTGGGCAACGGCGTCATGGTCGCCCTGAACGTCCAGTCCAAGGAAGAGGTCGACGAGGTCTATCGACGCGCTCTCGAACTCGGCGCCCGCGACGAGGGGGCTCCGGGGCCGCGCGGCGAGTTCTTCTACGCGGGCTACTTCCGCGATCTCGATGGCAACAAACTGAATGTCTTCGTGATCGGTGAGGCGGCGAAGACGTGATCCACGCTGTGAATCGCGCCTGGCTTCGTCGACAATGACGCCATGACGGCTGCAGCCGAATCGGATAGACGCTGGCTCTACGGTCCCCTGCCGGATCTGCTGCTCGGCTGCGGTCTGCTCTACGCGCTGCTCTTCCTGGTGATGCTCGCCGTCGGCCCCGAGATGCGCGCGGCGCAGCCGGTGACCCTGTTTCCGATCCTGATGCTGCTGCTCGCCACGCCCCACTACGGCGCCACGCTGCTGCGCGTCTACGAGACGCGAACCGATCGTCGGGCGTACGCGATCTTCACCGTCTGGATCACCCTCGCGCTATGTGCGCTCTTCGCCGCGTCGGTCCACGTGACCTGGTTGGGGACGCTGATGCTGAGCATCTATCTCACCTGGTCACCGTGGCACTACACCGGGCAGAACTACGGCGTCGCGGTGATGTTCCTGCGGCGCCGCGGGGTGGCGCTCGACGAAGTGAGCAAGCGCTGGTTGTACGCGAGCTTCGTTCTCTCGTACGTGCTGCTCTTCCTGGTGATGCACGGAACGCCGACGGGAGTCGACCCGATGGCGACGCAGTACGCGAGCGGAAGCGTGCGGCTCGCCTATCTCGGCCTTCCCGCATCGCTGACTGCGGTTGCCGTGCCGGTTGTCGGAGTCGTCTACCTGGTCGCGACCGGGGTGGCTTGCGCGAGGCTCCTGCGCGTGAGCGCCTGGCGCGATCTGCTGCCGGCGTTCGCGCTGTGTCTCACCCAGGCGCTCTGGTTCTCCGTTCCCGAAGCCTCGCGTCACTTCGGTTGGACGGGCGGTTTCGAGGTCGTCGACTTCGACTACCGCACCTACTACTTCAGTTGGATCGTCTTTGGACACTCGGTGCAGTACCTCTGGGTCACGTCGTACTACGCGCGTGCGAGTTCGAACTGGGGTGGGCAGGTGCACTACTTCGGCAAGGCCCTGCTCGCGGGCAACGCCGCATGGATGATTCCGGCGATGTTGCTCACGCCGGACGGCATCGGCGGTTTGAGTTTCGACCTGGGGCTCGGGTTGTTGGTGGCTTCCCTGGTCAACCTGCACCACTTCATCCTGGACGGAGCGATCTGGAAGCTGCGCAACACCCGCGTGGCCAACATCCTGATTCGCCGCGAGACCGTCGGTCCCGAAACCGAGGAGGGTTCACGATCTCGCGCTGCGGTGATCGCCATCTGGGCGGGCTTCGCGGTCCTGCTGGTGGCCGCAGCCGGAGAGATCTACGAGAGCCAGGCCCGCATTCCCGCGGCCCTCGAAGCCGGGGAGTTGGAAGCCGCGAGCGAAAGCCTCGATCGCCTGGCCTGGCTCGCACGCGATAGCGCGACGGGAAGAAGCGAGCTCGGAACGGCCTTCCTCATGCGCGGCGAGAGCGTCAAGGCGCAGCGCGAGTACGAGAGGAGCCTCGAACTCCAACCCGGCCTCAACGCCTTCGCGGGGCTCGGGCGCATCCACTTCGAAGCGGGGCGCTTCCGCGAAGCACTCTCCGCCTACCGGTCGGCGCTCGCGATCGACGTCACCCGCGCCGACCTCCACGCCTACTGCGGCCTCGCCCACGCCGCCCTCGGCGAACGCGCTGCGGCACGCGCGGCCTACCAGAGCGCGCTCGGTCTCGATTCGAGCGAACCCACTGCGCTGGCCGGATTGCGAAAGCTCGGCCCTTCTCGTTGAATCGTCAGCGACTGCGTCGCGCGTCGCGCATGCCGCTTCGGCTCAGCGCCTCGAAGCGATCGAGGTGCGGGGCCACGGCCTTCTTGTCGGCTTCGGGCACGTCCTGGAAGGTCTGCATGGTCTGCCGCGACGAGTTCACCATCTGCATCATCGCCTCCTGCTGCTTCTTGGACATGCCGCTCTGGGCGAGGCTCTTCTGCATCTCGGCCATCTGCGCATCGATCTCGGGCATCTCGCGCTTCATCTGCGCCGCTGCGAATGCGCGCATCGCGCGGTCGCCCACCGCGGCCCACTCTTCGACGCTGCTGAAGCCGTGGCGCTTGACGGTCGCGAGCATGTCGTTCCAGCCGTTGCTGGCACGCATCTCGGGAATGCTCGAGGAGAAGGGGGAGGCGGCGCGTTCGAGTTCGGCTTCGCTGGGCGCGGCCATCGCCATGGCTTCGTCTGCGCTCATCCCGGCATAGCCCGCGGCGCCGTGGGGCATCTTCCGCGCCTGCTTGCGGCTCTCCCTGCGCGTCTCCTGACCGTACTTCTGGCCGAGGGCTTCGAAGTCGGGAAGCGAATCGAGGAAGCGACTCACGTTGTCGGAGGTGAGCCTCGGTTCCGCGGCCACCGCGACGGACGCGCCGAACAGCAGGGTCGCGACGGCCAGAAGGGCAGTGAGGAATCGCGCGACGCGACCCGCGCCGGGAGTCGAAAGAGGTCGGCGGCTTCGCGGGTCCAGGGTTGAATCGATCACGGGGCTCCCTCCGTCTAACGGGTTCGATGAATGCGCTTGGATGAGGTTCGGCGCGAAGCGGTTCCACGCGCGGCGCGATGTTAGCGGCCTGGAGAGTGCAGTCCGATGCTCTCTCGGTTCCTTGCTTTCGATCAACGTCTTTTCATTCGCGCCGACGGGTCGCGCGCGCGGACTCGACCCTGGCGTACACTCCCGAGCGAGGAGGGCCAATGAAGCCGATTCGATTCTTCGCGATGGTCGCGCTGGTCGCGTTGTTCGTCGCCTGCGCGACGTCGCCGACCGGACGCCGCCAGCTCAAGATGTTTCCCAAGGCCGAGATGGCCCGGATGGGCGCGCTTTCGTTCCAGCAGATCAAGGAGAACCAGCAGCGCAGTACGGACACGGCGCGCGTGGCCTACGTCGAGTGCATCGCGGCGAACATCCTCGAAGCGATGGAGGGCGAGCGCGTGAGCGATTGGGAGGTGGTCGTCTTCGAAGACGATTCCGCCAACGCCTTCGCACTTCCCGGGCGCAAGATCGGCGTCCACACGGGCCTGCTCGCGGTCGCCGAGAATCAGCACCAAGTCGCAACGGTGATCGGCCACGAGATCGGTCACGTGCTGGCCGGGCACGCGAACGAACGCGTCTCCCAGGCGAACCTCGCCCAGGCGACCATGGTGCTCGCCCAGGTCGGCGGTCAGGCCTCGGGCATGACCCCCGAGCAGCAGCAGCTCTTCGGGCTGCTCGGTCTCGGCTTGCAGGTAGGCGTGCTGCTGCCCTACAGCCGCGTCCACGAGAGCGAAGCCGACGAGATCGGCCTCGATCTGATGGCCAACGCCGGCTTCGAACCCGTCGAGAGCGTCGCCCTGTGGCAGAACATGGGGCGCGGGGGCGGCGCCCCGCCCGAGATCCTCTCGACCCACCCCTCGCACCGCACCCGCATCAAGGACCTGAACAAGCGGGTGCCCAAGGCCGAGGTGCTGCGGGATCGCGCGCGGGCTGCCGGCCGAAACCCGAATTGCGGCTGACGAGGGGCTAATTCGCTCGCCCTGAGGGGCAGAAGAACCGGTCGAGGCCTTTACGGTGTCGAAATCGGGCCTAGTTTGGCGGCCATTGCCTGGGGCAGAACGCCGCGGCAAGGGTGCCGGCCGACGCCGGCGACGCGCGCCCGCAACAACTCGCAAGGACGAGGAACCGAGGAAAGCAAGATGATTTTCGATCCGCTCTATTGGATGGTGATCGGACTGGGGATGGCGCTCAGTCTCTGGGCCCAGGCCCAGGTAAAGGGCAACTTCCGCAAGTACAGCCAGGTCGGCACTCGAGCCGGCTACACCGGGGCCCAGATCGCCGAGCGCATCCTGGCCGACAACGGCGTGCAGGGGGTCACCATCGAACCCGTCGCCGGGCAGATGACCGACCACTACGACCCGCGGACCCGCACCCTGCGACTCTCCGAACCGGTCTATGGCAGTACGAGCATGGCGGCCGTCGGCGTCGCGGCCCACGAGGTGGGGCACGCGATCCAGCACGCGACGGGCTACGCCCCGCTGAAGTTCCGCTCCGCCTGGGTGCCGGTGGCGAACCTCGGTGGCGGCATCTCGATGTTCGTGATCTTCGGCGCCTTCATCATGGGCGGTATGGCGACGGCGCTCGGTTCGCAGCTCGCCTACGCGGGCATCGCGCTCTTCAGCGCGACGACGATCTTCACGCTGATCACCCTGCCGGTGGAGTTCGACGCCAGCAGCCGCGCGCTCGCGACCCTTTCGGGGCGCTACCTGAGTGACGAAGAGCTCGCGGGTGCGCGCAAGGTGTTGAACGCCGC
Source organism: Myxococcota bacterium (assembly GCA_028278345.1). Classification (GTDB taxonomy): domain Bacteria; phylum Myxococcota_A; class UBA9160; order UBA9160; family UBA4427; genus DUBZ01. Next base: position 2,375 of record JANQEL010000012.1, on the reverse strand, counting down.
AGCGCTCACCTACGTGGCTGCCTTCGTGTCGTCGCTGCTCACCTTGCTCTACTGGGCTCATGCGCTGGGTCTGTTGGGCGGTCGCGACGACTAAGTCGTAGAACGCCGACTCGAAATGACGGGCGCACTCCCGGAGTCGGGAGTGCGCCCGCTTTCGTGCGGGGTCGGCGCCGCGATTCGGCCCGCATCGGACCCGTGCGAAGTTCGTGTGCCGTAGTCGAAGCACCGCGACGTGCCACCTTGACGCTCAATCCCCCAACTCGCAGACTCCACTGCGTTTTCAGGCGCTGACAGGCGGGGCTTCGCGTCACGACCCGCTCGCATGCGTCGCCAGGGGGGGATCTGTGCGGGAACGCGCCGGCGGGGCAGGGGCACCCATGCTCATGGCTCGCAAAACGATTCATCGGACGCTGTGTGGTGTAGGCCTGCGCGCGCTCGGCCTTGCCCTGGCCGTCGCCGCGGTGGGAGTCTTCGTGGCGGCCGCCCCTGCCGGCGCATCGCTCAGCAAGGCGGCGAAGAAGGGCGACCTCGAGCGGGTCGAGAAGCTGATCGCCGAGGGCGCCGATCTCGACCAGACCGACTTTCGCGGCAACTCGCCGATCTATCACGCCGCGTCGAAGGGTCATGCCGACGTCGTGGAGGCCCTCGCCCAGGCGGGAGCCGACATCGAGATCGACAACAGCTTCGGCTCGACCCCGCTCCACGTCGCCAGCCGTTACGGCCACGTGGACGTGATACGCGTACTCGTGACCTACGGCGCCGATCCCGATGCGATCGGTCGGCCGAGCAACTCGAAGAATCTGCTGGACGACGGTTCGGCGTCCGGCCTGCTGCGCCAGGCGCCCGGCGCTTCGACACCTCTGATGAAGGCGGCGCGCTCGGGCGAACTCGAAGCCGTGAAGGTGTTGATCGAACTCGGTGCCTCGCTTCCCGCGCGCGAGGCCGTGCAGGAGGCGCAGAAGAAGGGGCACAAGGAGATCGCGGCCTACATCACGAAGGCCACGCGCGAGGGGCGCAAGAAGAAGAAGGAGCCCACGCAGTTCGGTCCGCCCGACCCGATCGTCTTCACCGCAGATTACGGCCGGCGTATCGGTGCCGTGATCGGCATCAGTCGCTACGCCAAGCAGACGAACCTCGAGGGGGCGGCCAAGGACGCGCGCGCCACCGCCGAGATGCTCCGCGCACTCGGCTTCGACGAGGTGCTCGAACTCTACGACGAGAACGCGACGCGACAGGCGATCCTCGACCTGCTCGGCAACCAGCTGCAGCGCAAGACCGGCTCCGACGATCTCGCCTTCGTCTTCTTCGCGGGCCACGGCACGACGGAAACGCTGCCCAGCGGCGAGAAGCGCGGCTACCTCGTGCCCCACGAAGGCACGACCCAGGACGCCTATACGACCGGCATTTCGATGGAGACGATTCGCGACCTCAGCAATCGCCTGCCGGCCAAGCACGTCTACTACGCGATGGATGCCTGCTACTCGGGCAGCCTCGCCGTATCGCGCGGACAGGGCACGCCGAGTCGGGCGGGTCGCCGCATCCAGGCCGTGCAGATGCTGACGGCGGGCACCGAAGGCCAGCAGGCCATCGAGCAGGGCGGGCGCGGCGTCTTCACCACCTACCTGCTCCAGGGCATGCGGGGAGAGGCGGATCGCAACGGCGATGAAGTGATCACCGCGAGCGAGATCGGTTGGTACGTCTCCGATCAGGTCCGCCTTGCAACCAAGAGCCGGCAGACGCCCATCTACGGTCGTATGAGCGGGACCGGGGAAGTCGCCTTCGGCGTGGGGGGCCGCTGATGACGTCGAGAAGAACCGGACCCATCGTCGCGCTCGTGGCGGTGTTTATTCTCGGCCTGGCGCCTGCGGCTCTCGCCGCAGCTTCACTGTGGGATGTGGCGCGCGACGGCGACCTGGCCGAGGTGCAGCGCATGCTCGCCGCGGGGGCCGATCCGAACGAAGGCAATGACGACGGCGTGACGGCGCTCCACTTCGCCGCGGCCGAGGGGTACCTCGAGATCGTGCGCGTGCTCCACGAAGCCGGCGCCGATCTCGACCTCGCGGAATACGATGGCGATACCGCGCTGGTGAACGCCAGCGAGTTCGGTCACGTCGAGGTCGTGAAGTACCTCGTCGACGAAGGCGCCGACATCAAGCTCGAGAGTTCGCGGGGCGATCTCGCGATCAAGCACGCGCGAAGGCGCGGCCATAGCGACGTCGTGAAGGTCCTGCGCGCCGCGGCGCGGCGTCCACCTCCGCGACAGGACGCCGGAGCCGGACAGTTCGGCGCCCGTACCCGCGTCTACGAGATCAAGGCGCCCAAGAAGTACAAGCCCGGCTATGCGAATCGCGTGGCCGCGGTGATCGGCATCAACG
>JANQEL010000213.1 GCA_028278345.1 Myxococcota bacterium | reverse complement strand
ACGTCCACACGGGGGATCTCGAGGATTTCCTGCCAGATCTTGCAGAGAGTCTGCTCCAGCTCGTGGTCGATCTCGACGGCGGCGACCGCCCCCGGGGCGTCGTTCGTGTCGGCGGGGGCGCCCATCCGAAACTCGGCGGGAACGCCGATCGCAGTCGTGTGGTCCGGAACATCCTCGAAGGCCACCGAGCCAACCCGGCCGTGGCCGAGATCGCCGCCCTTGAGCATCACGAGCTCGGTGCTGGTGGAGTTCCTCCGGCGACTCCTGCCCGAGCACTTCGACCTCGAAGCACGGGGCGGCTACCTCGCCGACGCGCTCGCCGTAGCACCGCAGCTGAGCGACCGCGCAGAGAAGCTGCGCCAACAGCACGGGGTGCTCGCGCGCCAGATCGTCGAGCTCGCCGAGCACGCGGGGTCCGCCGGAGACGAGGCGAGCGAGTGGGAGGCGATCGCACAGCACGTGCGCCAGTTCGCCGGGGCGCTACTGCGCCACGAGCACGCCGAGGGGCTCCTGACCCAGGAGGCCTTCACCGACGATCTGGGAACGAGCGGCTGATCGACCTCGACCACGGCGAGGTTGTCTGAATCAATCTGCCCCCCTTCTCGCTTATCGCGGGTACGCGTACCCCCTATTCACCGCAGTGCACTGCAGCGGTATCTGACTCCGGATATACCGACCGCGAATGACCCGCCACAGCCGATACCGAGGCCAGAGTGTCCTCCGAATCCATAACATGTATATGATTTACATATTTGAGTGCATCACATATACTCGCGCAAAACGACGGCAGGCCAGGAGATATGTACCAGGAAACGCTCGATCATTTCGCTCAACTTGCCAGGAAGAAGACCGATCTGCTGAATCGATCACCGGGCGCCTTCATCGTCGGCTCGATGATGGCCGGCGCCTACGTCGGCATCGGGATCATCCTCATCTTCTCGGTCGGAAGCGCGATCGATCCCGCCTGGCAAAGGCTGGTCATGGGCGCGTCGTTCGGTGTCGCA
>JANQEL010000185.1 GCA_028278345.1 Myxococcota bacterium | reverse complement strand
CAGGGTGCCGGGCGGCGGCGTGGTGCCGTCCCAGGGGATCTCCTCGACGCCGTCGAGGCGACCCTGGCCGCGCACCAGGGCACGCACGGAGACGCCGCGCGCGCGCAGCTCGGGCAGCAGCGCGCCGCCGACGAGGCCCGTCGCTCCGGTCAACACCACGGGGGGCGGGGTCTCGCTCACGCGTCCAGCCTATCCGCTGCATGCGCCGCGTCCAGCACCGCGGCCAGCCGCGTGGCCACCGGGCCCGGGCGCCCGCCGCCGACCGGCCGTCCGTCGAGCTCGACGACCGGGACGGCGCCGCGCACGGCGTTCAACGCGACGAGCTCGCGGAGCGCATCGAGCTCGTCGCGGGCGACGTCGCCGCGAGTCAGGTCCGCGCAGCCCTCGAACGCCACCGCGAGCGCGACCCCGGCGACGGCGCCACGCGATTCGGGCGGCACGCGGGGCACGCCGTCGGGGCCCACGGCCACCAGGTTCGTACGCGCCCCCTCGACGAGTCGCCCCTCGTCGTCGAAGAGGAGGGCCTCGTCCACGCCGGCTCGCGTCGCCTCGCCGACCGCGCGCTCGTAGAGCGGCCGGCGCGACAGCTTGGCGCCGGAGGGGGCGCTACGGCCGTCGTGGACGAGCGGCAGGGAGATCGCGCGCCAGGACGTCGGGTCGCGGCCGACATTGCGCGCCGTCGCCCCGATCGCGGCCCGGCCGCCGGGGCCCGCGGCGATCTCGAGTCGGACCACGCCTTCGCCGGCGCCGAAGGCGGCGTGGCCGAGCTCGCGGAGGGCGCGGCAGGCGGCCTCGCGGTCGAGGTCGCCGAGCCCGAGCGTGGAGGCGTCGCGCTCGAGGCGGGCCAGGTGCGCGCCCTCGAAGCGCACGCCCCGACCCGTCCAGCGGGCCGTGGTGAAGCTCCGCGCGCCCGCTTCGGGGGCGGGCGTGGGCTCGCGCGTCGACACCACGCGGCCGTCCACCCAGCGGAGGTCTTCCGCGCTGCTAGCGATCTTCGAGCTCGACGTAGTCGCGCTTGTTCTCGCCGATGTAGACCTGGCGCGGTCGCCCGATCTTGTGCTTGTCGTCGTGCATCTCCATCCACTGGGCGATCCAGCCCGGCAGGCGGCCGATGGCGAACATGGCGGTGAACATGTTGGGCGGCGTGCCGATGGCGCTGTAGATGACGCCCGAGTAGAAGTCGACGTTGGGGTAGAGCTTGCGCTCGACGAAGTAGTCGTCCTTCAATGCGATCTCTTCGAGTTCGACGGCGATCTCGAGCAGCTTGCTGTGCACGCCCAACTTGTTGAGCACGTCGAAGCAGGCCGCCTTGATGATCTTGGCGCGCGGATCGAAGTTCTTGTAGACGCGGTGGCCGAAGCCCATCAGGCGCGAGGTGTCGTCGCGGCTCTTCGCGCGTTCGACGAACTCGGCACCCGTCAGGCCCTCGTCGCGGATCTCGATCAGCATCTCGATCACGGCCTGGTTGGCGCCACCGTGGGAGGGGCCCCAGAGCGCGTTGATGCCGGCTGCGATCGCGCCGAAGAGGTTGACCATCGACGAACCCACCAGCCGCACGCAGCTCGTCGAGCAGTTCTGCTCGTGATCGGCGTGCAGGATGAGCAGTAGGTCGAGGGCCTTCTCGACGACCGGATCGGGCTCGTAGTCCTCGCACGGGTTGCCGAACATCATGTGCATGAAGTTGCCGACGTAGCTCAGGCGATTCAGCGGGTACATGAAGGGCTGGCCGATCGAGTGCTTGAAGGCGTAGGAAGCCAGGGTGGGCAACTTCGCGATCAAGCGATGGATCGAAATCTCGACCTGGCGCGCGTCGCGCGGATCGAGGGAGTCGGGGTAGAAGGTCGAAAGGGCACCCACCGCCGCCGAACAGGCTGCCATCGGATGGGCGTCCTTGGGAAAGGCACCGTAGAAGCGCTTCATGTCCTCGTGGAGCATGGTGTGGCGCTGGATCGACGCTTCGAACTCATCGAGTTCCTGCGTGGTGGGCAGGCGGCCCTCCATCAGCAGGTAGGAGACCTCGAGGAAGGTGCTCTTCTCGGCGAGCTCCTCGATCGGGATGCCGCGGTAGCGCAGGATGCCCTTGTCGCCGTCGATGAAGGTGATGTCACTCCGGGTGGAGCCGGTGTTCGCGTAGCCGGGATCGAGGGTGATCAGACCCGTGTCGGCGCGCAGCCGCGTGACGTCGATCGCCTGTTCGCCTTCGGACCCGGTCACCACGGGCAATTCGATCGTCTGATCGCCGAATTGGAGCTTTGCAACGTCACTCATTGGATCCCCCTTCCTGGGCCTCCCGGCCTTCGATCTGATTTGCTTTCCGATTCCTGCGCTGGCGGTTCTGGCTCTATCGGCCCGTTCGCTTCGAGGCTTCAAGCGCGGCGTGCCGATCGTGGTTCTCGCGTGATTTCCCGTCGACCCTCGGTCAGTTTGTCCGGCTCCGGGGTGGTACCCAGAGAAGCGCCCGGTTCGACCTCCGCGGGTGCGCCCGGTTTGCGGGTACACCTGCGCGAAACCGCGTCCCGCCTTCGATTCGGGATGGATACCGAGCCGATTCCAGGCTGTGTCCGGGCCACGAGCCTGTTCGAAACCCAGAGTCGAACCGCTCGCCAACGCTCCGCCAAGTTAGCCGATCGCCCGGGGAGCCGGGAGCCCGCGACCCGAAAACGTCTTGGAATTCAAGGGGAAAGCGCGGCCTTCTCGAACGCGCTGCGTCAACCGGGTGAACGTCTCGCGAGCGCCGGCCCACGAGGCACTCGATTCGAGCCGACCGAGGTCGGCGCGATCACGACGACACGACGCGAGCCGCGGCGAAACGTCGCACGCACCTCGAACTGGGCCACGGCAGGCACACGATCGAGCTTCGACGCCTTCACGACGATGCTCTCACCCCCCCTCGCCAGGAAGTCGCGCAGGCTCTCCTCGCTTCGCAGATCGACGACGCGATGGCCGGAATAGAACGCGATCCCCCCCTTCATCGCGGTGTGATCGAAGACCCCGATCGGCGCGTTCTCGCGGCTCGAGGCCGCGGCTGCGCGAGCGATCGGCGCCGGGGATTTCTCTGCGTCGAAGGCGGGGAGGGCGACGATGAAGACGAGCCACTCGAGGGCGAAGAGGCCGACGACGGCCGGTGCGACACGCACCGCCCGCGCGCCGCTGAGTCGCGTTGCCGCGACTGCAGCGACGCCGCACGCGGCAATCGCCACGACGAGCCCCGCCCCGAACTCCACCGGAAGCTGGAAGCCCGGCCACCGTTCGAGCGCGAAGCCACCTCGACTCCAGACCACGGCTCCGAAAGCGGCCAATGAGATCCCGAGGGTGGCTGGCAAATAGCGCAGCAGGGCGGGCCAGGGGCGCCGCCTTCCCAGGACATCGTCGATCGCAAGGCCACAGAGCATCGCGACGGCCGGGTAGGTGGGGAGGAGATACAGACCCCGCTTGCCCGCCGAGAAGGAGAAGAAGACGAAGCACAGGGCGATGAAGGCGAGGAGCAGCTGGGTCGCCTCCCTCGACACCCTGTCCTCACCGTCGCGAACGTTGCGCAGCGCCAGCATTCCCGCGGCAGGCCAGAGCAACGTCCAGGGCATGAACTCGAGGGGGTACTGCACGAAGAAGTAGTAGAAGGGCCGAACGTGTGCGGTGCCCGAGAGAAAGCGCTCCAACACGTTGTCGACGATCGCGGCCTCGAAGTACCCCGCCGGAGTGGCGGCGACCGCGAGGGCGACCCACACGAGCGCGGGGCCGAGGGAGATCGCGAAGCTCCACCACGGAAACATGCGCCCGAACGAACCCAGGCGCCCCTGCCAGAGCAGGTAGAGCGCGAAGGCCGGGATCGGCAACAGGGCGACGGGCCCCTTCGTCAGCACTCCCAACGCGAGGGCGACGTGAAGGAGATAGAAGTCGAAACCGCGCCTGTTCGGGGCGTCGCGCAGACGAAACAGCGCGAACAGCGCGATCAGGACGAAGGCCGCGAGGATCACGTCGAGCTGCGCGCGTCGCGCCAGGTGGGAGAAGCGAAACACCGTGAGCAACACCGCACCGCTCCACAGCCCCACCGCGGGCCGACGCGAGATCGCGTGGCCGAAGACGACGGTCAGCGCGATGCACGCGATCCCCGCCAGGGCCGAGGGTAGGCGGGCGGTGAACTCGCTCACACGCCCATCGAAGGACGAGAGCGCGGCGACCATCCAGTAGTAGAGGGGCGGTTT
>JANQEL010000136.1 GCA_028278345.1 Myxococcota bacterium | reverse complement strand
GACCTGGTCGAACATCTCGTTCGGTCACTCAGCGGCGCGGGCAATGGTCGCGGCGCGGCGTTGATGCTGGTGCTGGGGTCGCGCCCCGCTGTGTCCGATGAGCCGAGTGGCCGTACGATCAACCGGATCCTTCGCGAGCACGATCCCCTACGAATCGAACTCGAGGAGTTCGACGAAGGGCGGACGTTCGAGTTGATCTCTGCGCTGGCTGTCGCGCCACCGAGCGGAAGGATTCTCCGCCACATCTACGAACTCACGCGAGGCAATCCGCTCTTCGTACGCGAGATTGCGATGGACTGGCCACGCGGGGATGCCGACCCGACAAGCAGCGACGGTTCCGCGGTGGATGACGTGGTGACACTTCTGCCGTCCTCGATCAAAGCCGCAGTGTCGGCCCGCGTCGGGATGTTTCCCGTCGCGTGCCGCGATTGGCTTTCCCTCTCGGCCGTGCTCGGCATTCGCTTCGAGCTGCGAATGCTTCGCCGGCTCACCGGCAACGGCCAAGACTCGGTCCTGGACGATCTCGCTCCTGCGGTCGCGCATGGTCTCGTCGCGATCGAAGGCCGTACGGCGCGCTTCTCGCATCCCGTGATCCGACAGGTCGTGTACGAGTCGCTCGATCTCGAAGACCGACGGGCGTTGCATATCCGTGTCGCCAATGATCTGGAAGCGAGGGGCGTGGCCGCTAGTGCCACGATGGAGATTGAGATCGCCCACCATCTCCTGCGGGCCGGCCCGCTCGCGGAGCCGAAGAGGCTGGTCCGGCATGCGAGTGCAGCTGCCGACGTCGCACTCGATCGCTACGCCTGGCACGAAGCCGCCGATCTGCTCGATGCGGCAATCTCTGCGTGGCAGCTTTCCGACGACGAGGCCGACGATCTCGAGCTGACCCTCGCGGAGCTGCACCGCAAAGCGGGTCTCGCGCATTTTCGGCGCTACGAATCGGATTCCTGTCTCGAGCACTACGATGAAGCCGCGCGGCTCTTCCGGCGGTCCGGCGACATCGCGGGTCTCGCGCACACGCTGAACGACCGCGCCCGAGCAGCGGTATGGCTCGGGCTGATTCCCTATGGCGATCCAGTCGATGTGAAGTCCCTCGAGGTCGCCCTCGACGAACTCGACCCGTCGGACCGCGGGCTGCGCGCGCTGATCACGGGGACGCTGGCGGAGTCGTACTGGGCAGCTCGACAGACGACGAAGGCGGAGCAGCTGGCGCGACGCGCGCTCGGATTGGCCAGCGAGGTCGAGGACCACCGGCTCTGCGCGGAGAGCTGCATCAATCTGGGGCTGACGTTGTTCGGGAGCTTTCGTGCCAAGGAAGCACTTTCGACCTGGCGAGTCGGAGCGGCCCACGCGCGAAAGGCCGACGACCTGTTCGCGGAAGAGCGCTGCCTTCAGAGGGTGATCCTCGCGCAATTCGCGTGTGGACGTTTCGAAGAGGCGAAGGCCACGGCCGAGGACGTCCAGTGCATGATCCACACGCTGGAGGTTCCGGGCGAGGCTTCCGTTCTCAGTTCGTCACAGCTCGCGATCGCAGCGGTTCGCGGAGACTACGCCGACGCCGAGCGACACGGGGAAGCGGCGTTGGATCAGATTCGGCGAGCCAAGTATCCATGGTCCGCCATCATGACCGTGCCGACGCTGGTGTACTCGCGCGCGATGCGTGGATCGATCTCCGAGGCGTTCGACACCGTGAAACTGTTGTCGGAACCCGGTCTGATGTTCGAAGACCCGGCCTTCTTCGAACCCCTGGCACGCGACATGAATCAACTCGTCGCGATCCTCGCGGGAGAGCCTGTCGTGCACGACACCGAGTCGGCCCTCCCGAGAGTCGAGCCGGACGAAGGTGCCACCCACGATCTGGTACAGCTCGCCGACGCTTGCACGCGGGTCGAGCTGGCCGATGCCTCGCAGCGCCCCGAACTCGCAGGCAACGCACACGAGATCCTCTCCGCTGCGCACGCGCATGGCGTCTATTTCACGGCCGGATGGCCGTCCTTCGTGGTTCGGTTGCTCGGCGTGCTCGAACTGGTCGAAGGTCGACCCGATGCTGCAGCATCGGTTCTCGAAGAAGCGTTGAGGATCGCACGCGACGGGGGGGCGAGGCCGGAAGAGGGGCGCTCTGCGTTCGATCTCGCTCGCGCTCTCTCCCTTCGCAACGCGGACGGCGATCGAAGGCGCGCCGAGGATGTGCTGAATGATGCCATGCACCTGTTGAGCGCCCATTGCCCCGATTCGATCCTTGGCCGGGCCGAGAGACTCTTGGCCTACCTGGAAACCGAAAACCGAAACTGAAACCAACAGTCGGCCACCGACGAGATCGGGCGGCCAACCGAGGAGAACGAGATGCCGGGTGTACTGACGAACGTGATCAAGGGACAGATGCTGAACCGTGTGGATACGCGATTGAGTCGAGGCGCCGGGGAGACACCGGCCGCGTACGCGACGCGACTTGAGGCGATCAGGGAGCTCTTCGCAACTGGGAAGTCGCACCTCGAGGTGGGGAAGACTCGCATCACACACGGCCAGGACACCATCATCGTGCGCAACTCCACCGACGAGTCGCATACGAGGGACGAGTTTTTCGGCGACGGCGGTGCGAAGTCGTTCTTTCCCAACATCCCGGGAGACGAGGAAGACGAAGTCGTTCGCGGGACCTTCGTTCGCGCGTTGGACCTTGCGATCGAAGCCGCCAAGGCGGGAAAGCCCCTTCCGGTCGCGACCTATTGGGTGGTTACCGGAAGGGAGGACACCGATGTCGCGGCGATCGAGGGGTATGTGGCCAAGACCCCCAGCCAGATCGATGTGCTGATCCTGACGCCACAACCCGCGTACGAGCCTCCGTCGCCCGCGGACCGTGAAACCGTCGAGGAAATCTGGGCAATCGGGACGTCGGCCCACATCGCAAACCTCGTTGCACGTCTGAGGAACGCCGGGGGCGGTGCCGGCTATCCCGTCAACAAGGTTCCGCTCGCCGGAGTCAACGGCGCCGAGTGCCTTCAGGTCGTCGGCTATTGAAGTGCGGACGGGGTAGGGAGCGCGGGCTAGAACCCTCCGCGCTCTCCGTTTCCCCATCGCGAACCGTCCACTGATGAGAACAGCCGGAAGACGCCGGTGTCCACTGGAGCGGACGGGGGCGGTCGAGTGACGTCGCGTGGGGCCGCCAGGGCGATCGGGGGCAGTGGCATCCATCTTGCGAGTGTTGTGTGCATCGTGTCTTCGACCGGTGCAGCCACGCGCTGCCGTGCCGCGAAATGCACGGCATCGGCAGTGGGCTGACGTAGCCACAGGATCCCGAGATGGCCAGACTACCCTATACGATCCCCTACGACCCCGATTTCCTGGGTGACGGCTTTCGAGTACCCATGCCGCAGCCCAACTGTTCGGGGGCCCTCTATCGAGCCGGCGAACCCCTCGACTACATCCACTTTTCGGTCGTGATGCATCGCGATCGACTCTCGGCCGTCTACACCGCGCACAATATCGACGCGTCGCTGCGTCGCTCGGTTCCGCGGACGGGGTGGGACCTCGACCCACGGATCGACCGGACGCTGCAAACCGGGCCCTCGGCCTACTCGAACAATCCATGGGATCGGGGACATCTGGTGCGCAGGGCCGCGGTCGCCTGGGGGGCGAGCGAGCAACGCGCTCGAGATGCCAGCGATTCGACCTTCTACTACACGAACGCGGCGTTGCAGCACGAGCGCTTCAACCAGGACGAGTGGGTGGATCTCGAAGACTGGGTCTTGCGCTCGGCTGGGCAGCTCGCGGGTCGACTTTGCGTGTTCACGGGACCGATCTACACGGCCCACGATACTGACCATCGGGGCTACCGGATCCCTTCCGCCTATTTCAAGATCGTGGTCTTGCGAGATCCCACGGCAAACGGCGACGATCTCTTTGTCATCGGATTCGTGATGAAGCAAAACGAACTCTGGGACGATTGGAACGGAGCCGATATCCACGACCTCAGGACCTACCAGGTGGGCGTGCGGGATATCGCGCTGTACACGGGTCTCGATTTCGGGCCACTTGCATCCCTCGACGAGTTCGAGTTTCGCGGCGCGCGGTTTCGCGATCCCGCCCGGATGCCGCTCGTGCGCATTCGCGGTCCGGAGGACATCCAGTTTTCGGGTAGACGACGTCGTGCGATGGGGATTCGCGCCGTGCGCCCCCTGGCTCCTGGTCTCCCCGCGCAAGATGCGGCGGAGCCTGGTTCGCGACTGCATGGCGGAATCGAGGCCGAGTGTGCCTGCACGGGCGCGAAGGCCGATCTCGAGGTGCGCTTCGAACGTATGGCGCAGGAATTCGCGACGCTGTCGCGCACCGCAAACGTTCTGCTCGACGAGGGCCTGGGCGAAGCGGATCGTCAAACGGTTCGCGCCGGTGCCCGGCTCGAACTCGAACGGATCGTCGGTGGTTCACTCACCGAGGCGGGCGAATATCTGGACTGCGCCGTGATCGGGGACGATGAGGGTTGGTTCTGTTCCGGTGTTCTGGTGCATCCCGAGGTGGTACTCACGGCAGCGCATTGCGCGCCGGACATCACCGAGGTCTATTTGGGGTCTCGCTCGGTCGCGATGATCGGAATCGAGGGGGAGGTCGCTGAAGTCGATGAGGTCATTGTACATCCAGACTACCTGAGCGGCTTTGCCCCCGCTCACGACATCGCCGTGCTGATCCTCAAACAGCCCGCGCAGACGCCCCACATCGGGATCGCGACGACGGCGCAAGTCGCGGCCGATCCAGACGTCACCGTCGTGGGCTTTGGTTACAACCATCCCACCGAGCCGACAGGATTCGGTACGAAGCGCAAGGTCGACGTGGCAAAGCCCCTGACGAGCGGTTTGACACCGGAGCAGATTGCGGAACTCGAGGTGCTGCACGGCTTCGACAACGCATTCGAACTCTACGCCGGACGAAAAGGGCTCGGTCAGGATTCGTGCAACGGCGACAGTGGGGGACCCGCCTATGTGAACCTCGGGAACGAGGGCGTTCGTGTCGCCGCGCTCACCTCTCGGGCCGCCAGCTCCTCGGAAGTCAACTGTGGCGACGGCGGCATCTATACACGTATCGCTCCCTATGCCGATTGGCTGAGGGACGTCACGAACGGTCGGATCGACCTGGAAGCCGGTGCCGCACCCGCACCCACGCCGACGATCGAGGCGAGGCTCTATGTCGCCGCGGCACTCCCAAACCCATCTGGCCCCGATGCCGGCAGCGAGTGGATCGAGATTGCGAACGCGGGGAACGCGCAGGCAATCCTGGATTCGTTCTCCTTGCGCGACAAGCAGGGCGGTGAGCTCCGACTCTCCGGCGTGATCGGCGCCCGGGAGCGACGAAGGATCCTGCTGGCGGCGAATGCACCGATCAAGCTCGCCAATGGTGGCGACGAGATCATTCTGTTCGATGCTGGCGGTGACTTGCACGCGGTTTCGTACAAACCCGTGGGCCGCGGCGAGGTCGTGACTTTCGAGAACCCGTACCCGACACCCGTCTCGTCGCCGGCCGGCCCAGGGTGCGGCGGGCCCGTCGCGCCGGGTACGCCGCTCGACGCGGACCCCTGCTGACGCTATCCCCACCGCTCACTGCTGAATTCGTCGACCCGCTCGATGCAGCCGTAGGATCCAAGGACAGGTGGTCTATGTGAAGCCCGTCGCGGGAAACGATCGGGGCGTGAGGAGCAAGTCAGCTGGGTTCGTGTAAATGGTGATTGCGGCACTGGCCGACGAGGCGAAAGCGGCAGCACCCAGGAAACGAAGAGCCACCAGCGAGGTGACCTCACGAGCGATGTACTTCATGCCGTTGATCTCACCGAGTCGTGCGATGGGCATTCCGCGTACGCTCAGGCGACAACAGGGGGCCCAAGTCCGCCCGGCCTCGCGCCCCATGTCGATCAGGGTCCTCACAAGTCCTTTGTGAATCGCTCTTCCGCTGTGCACGAGCGGAGCCAGTCATTACATCGCGGGTAATCGAGATCGCTGCCACGTCGCCGATAGCGATCGCATGTGGACCGCACGACAACGACGCGACTCCCCTGAGACGCACGCGAACCGAGTTCGAGTCACGCTGCTCGCAATGGGAGCCGTCGCGCTCCTTTCGGCATGCGCTGAGCCCGTCGATCCGTGCGAGAGCGAGCACTATCGCGGTTCCGACGGCGAGCTCTGCGTGCCCTGGTCCGTCTGCGAAGAGGACGAGTTCGAGTCGACGCCGCCCACGACGACGAGCGACCGCGAGTGTGCGGTGCTCAGCGAGTGCACCATCGACGAGTTCGAGCTGGCCGCTCCGACGCCCACGACCGATCGCGTGTGCGAGGCGCTGACGGAGTGCACGGGCGACGAGTATGAGTCGGTCGCCGCGACGGCGACCAGCGACCGGGAGTGCGCCGACTTGGCGGTCTGCGACGTCGACCAGGTGGAGCACATCGCGCCGACGGCGACGAGCGATCGCGTATGCCGCCCCGTCGACGCCGTCAAGCTAACGGCCGGAGGCTGGCATTCATGTGGAGGCAGCGAGTCGTCAGGCTGGAGCTGTTGGGGGCTTGACGAGGACGGCGAGAGCATCATTCCCACCACGACCGGGGCGTATACGAGCATGTCCGCAGGCTACGAGCACACCTGCGCTCTGGACGACGCCGGCGACGTGACGTGCTGGGGCCACAACCAGTACTCGAAGAGTGAGGTTCCGGGCTCACTCGGGAACGTGACCGGGCTCAGCGCGGGGGTGGATCACAACTGTGTCGTGAACGACGCCGGAGTGGTGACCTGCTGGGGCTGGGATGGGTACGGCCAATCCACGGTGCCTGCCACGCTCGCGAACACCGTGCAGATCAGCAGTGGTGGCTATCACACCTGCGCCCTCGACGATGTGGGCAGCGTCACGTGCTGGGGCCGGGACCATCTGGGCCAGGCCACGGTCCCCGGCAGCGTGGGCACAGTGGTGCAGGTGAGCGCTGGACTGATGCACACGTGCACCCTCTCGCAAGAGGGCGCCGTCAGCTGCTGGGGGAACGACTTGAGCGGCCAGGCTACGGTTCCCGCTTCGCTCGGCACCGTCGTGAAGGTCGAAGCGGGCGGCCACCACACCTGCGCCGTCGACGACGCAGGCAACGTGACTTGCTGGGGCAACACCTCGAACGAACAGACGCAGGTACCGAGCTCGCTCGGCCCGATCGTCGACCTGAACGCCGGCCTCTATCACTCTTGCGCTGCGGACAATTCGGACGTGGTCACCTGCTGGGGCAGAGACAACGAAGGGCAGAGCACGACGACCGTCTCGCTCGAACCCGTGGTCGAGGTGGCGATCGGCGAGTACCACGCCTGCGTGCGCGACGACCTCGGCGAGATCACGTGCTGGCGAAGCAACGGGAGCGGGCAGGGCGACGTCCCCGAGACCCTCGGCCCTGCCGTGTCGATCAGTGCCGGCCCTCTCTACAGCTGCGCCGTGGACGACGCGGGTGCGGTCGAATGCTGGGGGTACGGCTACTACGGTGAAGCCGTGGCGCCCGACGGCCTCGGCCCTGCGGTTCAGGTCAGTGGATCGAAGACGCATACGTGTGCCGTCGAAGCCAGCGGTGCTGTCGTTTGCTGGGGTCGCAACAACTCGGGCCAGGCCGACGTGCCGGGCGCGCTCGGCACCGTCGTGCACGTCGATACCGGCGACTACTTCACCTGCGCGCTGGATGACGTCGGCGATCTGACCTGCTGGGGAGACAACGAGGAAGACCAGTTGGACATCCCCGGCTCGCTCGGCACTGTGGGCCAGTTCAGTACGGGCGCCTATCACGTCTGTGCCGTGACGGATGGTGGGAGCGTCGCTTGCTGGGGATCGGACTATGACGGAGAGGCCACGCCCCCGGCCTCACTGGGCCATGTCGTGCAGGTCAGCGCGGGTGGCTATCACACCTGTGCGCTGGACGATGTGGGCGACGTGACGTGCTGGGGGCTCGACTCCGTGGGCCAGGCGGTCGTCCCGTCTGATCTCGGGAATGTCATGAGCATCGACACAGGCCTCCTTCACACCTGCGCCGTCTCCGACGTCGGCGAGCTCAGCTGCTGGGGTCGGATCGTGAACTAGGCATCGTCGGCGCCTGCGGCAGCCCGCCGCAGTGTTGGCAGGATACATTGCAGGCGATCGTAGGAACACGATCGCAACGTGCGGCGCGTCCGCGATTACCTCGTCAGGTAGGTTGGGGCTTCACCCGTCTCTGCGCGAAAGTCCCCCTGAGTCGGCGTAGTCGATCTGGCGGCGATCACCCGCCTGAAGCACCGTTGGGCATCGTCGTCGGTGCGAATGCATATCGACTCGGTCGGCGACGAATTCGATCACCGACCCAACGACCTACGAGATGACTCGAGACGGCGAAACCCTCTTCCAGGCCCAGCTGCGGTATTGGCGCAATCGGCGCGGGCTCTCGCAGCAGGTTCTCGCCCACTCTGCGGGCGTCTCCGCTCGTCACATCAGCTTTCTCGAGACGGGCCGATCGAAACCGAGCGAGGAGATGGTGCTCATCCTGGCCGATGCGCTCGAGATTCCGCTGAACGACCGCAACGGGATGCTGGAATCGGCAGGCTTCCAACGGTTCTACCCGGAGGAGCAAAGCTCAGAGATCACGGGGCCGACGAAGCGGGTGCTCGAGCAGATGATGTCGCAGCACGAGCCGTATCCTCTCGTGGTGATGGACGGGCACTACGACGTCTTGACCTTCAACAGCGGCGCCGCGGCTGTGATGGCTCGGATCGTGAAGGACCCATCAAGACTGGCCGGCGGGAGACTCAACGGCCTCGAGATGATCGTCGACCCGGCTCTCTGCCGGGACTTCGTCGAGAACTGGGAACAGTCGGTCCGGGAAGTCGTCGCTCGAATCCGGCGACAGGTACTGGCTTCACCGAACGACCAGCGCCTTCGATTACTACTGGATGATCTGATCGAACGATTCGAGCTCGATCCAGAGTGGCTCCAGCCCGACTTTTCGACCGACGTCGAGCCGTTCTTCATCGTGAGGTTCCGCTTCGGAGAGGTCACGCTGTCGTTCTCCACGTGCCTGACCCGATTCAGCAGCCCACAGACGACGATGGTCGAGCAACTGGTAATCGAGAGCTTCTTCCCCGTGGACGATTCGACGGCAGAGGCCTGCCACGCGTTGGCGAGGGAAGGTCGATAGAGACCGCCCGCGTCGGGTCGTTGATGTTGACGATCGCGTCGGCGCGCTCACTTCCGGTACGGGCTACGTGATCTGGTACGCGGTGCTCCGAAGCCTGGCCGCAACCAGTGCGGCGACCGTAATTCTCCAGCCGGGGTCGGGCGTTGATTCGGAAACCGTGCCTCCATGCCCTTCCGGCGTGACATCGAAGATGTCAGACCTCGAGACCCTGGATGAGGGCGTCGCTCGCCGAACGGGCGATCGCCTCGATCTTTCTCGGCGTGTGGCCGAACTGACCGGCGACGGCGAGGGCGGCGATGCCGTGCACCATCCCCCATGAGGCGCGAACCAGGCGGCCCGTCTCCTCGGGTCGCACGACGCCGCTCTCCTGAGCAGCGCGAATCGCCGCGGTCAGGACCCCGAACGAGTCACCCGCTGCGGCCAGCAGCTCGGGGTATGGCGTCTTGTCCGCCAATTCGGGGCGGAACATGATCCGGAAGTGCGCGCGGTGCCGGGCGGCGAAGCGGACGTAGGCGACCCCGAGCTCGCGCAGATGATCGAGTGAGCCCGGATCCGCCCTGCCCGCTGCCTTGCGCAAGCCGTCGGCGAGCAGGCGAAAGCCCTCGGTCGCGATCGCGGCGAGCAGCGCCGTCTTGTCTCCGAAGTGGCGGTAGGGCGCGCTGGGGGCCACGCCGACCCGGCGCGCCAGGGCGCGCAGCGAGAAATCCGGCGAGCCCTCCTCGCGGATCGCCTCGAGGGCGGCGTCGATGATCGCCCGCCGCAGGTCCCCGTGGTGATAGGTGGAGCGACTCCGCGTTGGCATGGGGGGAAACTAGCGAAGAAATCAAGTGGACACCGATCACATTTCATGTGTACACTGCTCTCATCGACGACAGGCGAGGCGATCATGGAATTTGGAGCCCACCTTCCCCTGCTCTCCTTCCGCGGTGAGTCGCGCGATCTCGCCGACCTGATCCGATTCACGCGGACCGCGCGCGATGCCGGCTTCCGCTTTCTCTGCGCGAACGACCACCTCGTGTTTTCGCGCCCCTGGCTCGACGGCCCCACCGCACTGGCGAGCGTGATCGCCGAAAGCGGAGACATGACGCTCGCCACCACCGTGAGCCTGCCGATCGTCCGGGGGCCGGCCCCGCTTGCCAAGACCCTCGCGGCACTGGACGTGTTGTCGGGCGGCCGTGTGGTCGCGGGTATCGGGCCCGGATCGTCCGCGCGTGATCACCAACTCGTGGGCCTCGACTTCGACGAGCGCTGGACGCGGCTCGACCAGTGTGTCGCCACGCTTCGCGCACTGCTTCGCGGGAATGACTACACGGGCAAGCACTATGCGACCCATGCCGAACGGCTCGAGCCGGTCCCCGTGCAACCCGACGGGCCGCCCATCTGGCTCGGCAGTTGGGGCGGACCGAGTGGGCTGCACCGGACGGCCCTTGCCGCGGACGGCTGGCTGGCCTCTGGGTACAACACGGATCCAGTGCGCTTCGCCCAATCTCTCGCGAAGGTCCGCGAGCACGTCGCCGCGGTCGGACGCGATCCCGACGCCTTTCCGAACGCGATCGCAACGATGTGGACGTTCGTCAGCGACGACGCCGGTGAAGCCCGCAAGATGCTCGAGGAAGTGTTGGCACCGATGCTTCGACGCCCGCTCGAGCAGCTCGAGGCAGTGCTCCCGATCGGCTCTCCCGAGCAATGCGCCGAGCGGCTGCGGCGCTATCGCGAAGCCGGCGCCCAGCGCGTCTTCATCTGGCCTCTTGGCGATGAGATCGCCCAGCTCGAGCGATTCGCCACGAGCGTGGTCCCGCTCGTGTCGTGTTCCTGAACGACACCAACCCGCGCCAAGGCGGGTCCAACCCTGGAGGATTCAATTCATGTCCCGACTCTTCGTATTGCTCTACGGACTCGTGGTCTACGCGATTTTCTTGCCGACGTTCCTCTACGCGATCGGCTTCGTCGGCGGTTACGGCGTGCCGAAGACCATCGACTCGGGCGCGGAGGTTCCGCTCGCCGAAGCCCTGATGGTGAACGTCTCCCTGCTCGGCCTGTTCGCCGTGCAGCACAGCGTGATGGCGCGGCTCGCCTTCAAGCGGTGGTGGACGCGGTGGATCCCCGAACCGATCGAGCGATCGACCTTCGTCCTGATCACGTGCGGCATCCTCGTCCTGCTCTTCTGGCAATGGCGCCCGATGACCAGCGTGGTCTGGAGCGTCGAACAGCCGACACCGAGTGCGTTCCTGCAAGGGGTCGGGCTTCTGGGCTGGGGGATCGTGCTCTTCGCCACGCTGCTGATCGACCACCTGGATCTGTTTGGCGTGCGCCAGGTCGTGTTGCACTTTCGCCGCCGCGACTACGAGGCGCCGCCATTCCAGATGAAGTCGCTCTATCGCTGGATCCGACATCCCCTCCTCGCCGGGTTCATGATCGCCTTCTGGGCGACGCCGCACATGACGGTGGGACACCTCCTCTTTGCAGTTGCGACCACTGGCTACATGTTGATCGCGATCCAGCTCGAGGAGAGGACCCTGCTCGCCATCCTCGGCGAGCCCTACCGGAACTACCGGGAGCGAGTGCCCATGCTGCTGCCCATTCGCGGCCGGGCCCCGAAAGCGTGGCAACCCCACGACGTGGTCGGTCGAAGTGCGTAGTGGACTCGAGCGACAATCGGTGATCATCGATCGACGCTACTGCGGACCGCCCGAATCCGGAAACGGTGGGTATGTCGCAGGACGCCTTGCGCCGTACGTGGGCGGACCGGGAGTGGCGGTCCGCCTTCGCGTTCCTCCGCCTCTCGAGAGGCCGTTGGATGTCCGGACATCGAAGCAGGGTGCAGGTCTCTTCGACGGCGACCTGCTCGTCGCCGAGGCGCGACCCTCCGTTGTGAAAGCGGACGTCCCCGCCCCGCCGTCGTTTGAGCAGTCCGAATGCGCATCGAGTCGCTTTCGCGGTTACCACTCGCATTGGTTTCCGTCCTGTTTCGTGTGCGGCCCCCGAGCCGACCTCAACGACGGACTACGCATCTTCCCGGGCCCGGTCGAAGGGACGGAACTCGTCGCGGCACCGTGGATACCCGATGCTTCCCTGGTATTCGACGATGGAACGGTGAAGCCGGAGTTCCTCTGGGCGGCGCTCGACTGCTCTGGCGCGTTCGCGTTCCCCGAGCCCGACAACGGGGCGGTGTTGCTCGGGGAGCTTCGCGTGCACCTCTTCGGGACCGTGTCTGCGAATGAGCGGTGCGTGGTCGTGGGATGGCAACTCGCTCACGAGGGTCGCAAGCATCACACCGCGACAGCGTTGTTCGCCGAGTCCGGATCGTGCAGCGGCGTCGGCCTGGCAACCTGGTTCGAGGTTGCGAGAGGAACCCCGAAGGCGGCCAGCTGAAGAGTCCGATCGGCTCTCGAGTTCAAGCCGCCCCGACAGCCGGCGGGAGCCGCATCGGGATCTCCTTGGGCGCGAAGACGATCGGGTTGTCGTAGGCAGCGGGAAGAACATGTCGAGCTCGAACTCGCTGAGCTTCGTGCCCGCGTCGGTCGTTCATGCCGATTCGGAGCGTGCTTGATATAGCGCCACTGATCGGCGACGTGGGCGAAAGCGCAGCTTGTTTTTCCCACCCACAGTCGCCGACGAATCCGTCGGCGATGTAGCTCGGTCGCGGCCGGCATCGGGGTGTTCGGAGCGGAAACGAAGGAGGCCCATGCGCGGGGGCGCGGGTCTACTCCGCCTGTGAGTCGTCCTCTTTCGGGCGCGGGACGATCGGCAGGTACTCCGGGAACCACATCGAATCCCGCACGACCTGGTCGACCTCGTCGTCGGGGATGGGGCGGCCGAGTTGGTTCTCGCCGCCGTAGCGGATCACCGCTGCGGCGATGCGCGCGCTGCATTCGCGCAGCATCGACTGGTCGGGGAAGAGGGCGCCGAGTTTCAGTCGTTCATCGTCGATGCTCTCGGCAAGCGCCCGGGCGGCGGCGTAGAAGACCTCGTTGGGCACGGTGCGCATCTCGGAGAGGATCACGCCCAGACCGACGCCCGGGAAGACGAACACGTTGTTCGCTTGACCGAAGGCGTGGCGGATGCCCTGGAACTCGACCTCGGCGAACGGGCTGCCCGTCGCCACGATGGCGCGGCCGCCACTCCACTCGAGGGCCTCGGCGGGCGTGCACTCCACCTTGCTCGTCGGGTTCGAGAGCGGGAAGATCAGCGGGCGCTCGACGTGTTTCGCCATCTCTTCGACCATCGCCCGAGTGAAGGCCCCTGCCTGCGCGGTTGCACCGATCAGCACCGTCGGCTTCATCTGTCGAATCACGTCGACGGGCTGGGGGTCGTCGATACTGTCGAGCCCGTAGTGGGCCAGGGTCGACGGCGATGCGCTGAAGACGGCCTTGTGGGGATCGCGCAGGCTGCCGTCGTCGCGCACGAGCCCCTTGCTGTCGAAGAGGAGATGCGCGCGTGCGATCTGCTCCGGCGACGCGCCTTCCGCCTGCATCGCCGTACACAGCAGGGCGTATGTCCCCGCACAGGCCTCGCCCGCGCCCATGTAGACGAATCGTTGTTTCACCAACGGTTGGCCGGTGATGCGCAGCCCCGCGAGCACCCCCGCGACCACGACGCCGGCCGTGCCCTGGATGTCGTCGTTGAAGCACGGCATTCGCTTGCGGTAGCGCGCGAGCAGATCGAAGGCGTGGTTCTTGTGGAAATCCTCCCACTGGAGGACCGCATTGGGAAAGACCTGTTGCACGGCTTCGACGAAGGCTTCGATGAACTCGTCGTACGGCTTGCCCCGCAGTCGGCGTTCGCGATAGCCGATGTAGTCGGGGTCCTCGAGGAGTTCCGCATTGTCGGTGCCGACGTCGAGACTGATCGGCAGCACCTTCGAGGGGTGGATGCCGGCCCCCGCCACGTAGAGGGAGAGTTTGCCGACCGGGATTCCCATCCCCCCGGCCCCCTGATCTCCCAGCCCGAGGATGCGTTCGTTGTCGGTGACGACGATCAAGCGGATGTCCTGGAAGGGATACTCGCGCAGGCGTTCGGGCATGACGTCGATGTCGGCCGGGGTGAGCCAGATGCCGCGAACGTGGCGCTGGATGTGGCTGTAGCGCTGACACGCCTGGCCCACCGTCGGCGTGTAGACGATCGGCATGAGTTCGCGCAGATGCTCGACCAGCACCCGGTAGTAGAGCGTGGCGTTGCGGTCCTGCAATGCCGCGAGTCCGATGTACTTCTCGAGGGCGTCGGATTTCGCTTCGACGTGCTCCATCTCGAGTGCGACCTGTTCTTCGATACTGCAGATGCGCGGCGGAAGCAGGGCGTTCAAACCGAGCTGGTCGCGCTCCTGCTGGGTGAAGCCGAGATCCTTGTTGGTCGAGGGGTTCTTCAGCAACCAGAAGCCGCGCTTGTTGGTCGCGATGTGATCGGGGCCTCGGATCGCCCGGGACGAACTGTTGCGCACCATGGATTCCTCCCCACTCCGCTTGGGAAGCGCCTACGCGCGGCTGCACCGGCACCGCGCAGGACGCAGTCTAGGAAGTTGCAGCCGTGTACGTTGTCGCGTGACGGACCGCCGTGGACGCCCCACGGGGCGTACCCGTGGTCACGGAAGAGATCACGAAGCGGACGCCGACCCGCTATGTGGTGTGTTCGAATGCTGCGAGGGCCAAGCGAAATCAGCAGTGTCTCGGCAATCGAGCTTGATCCTCCTACACGCCGCCCCGAGGCGCGTCCGTCCGCGAGGCGCAATTCCTGCGGCCGCGTGGTCAGCTTCTCGATCAACGACGTGAGGTCGATCGTCATCTACTTGTACATGTGATTCGCCTTGGGCGGCTTGGGCATCTCCCGGGTGACCGGGATCTCGACTTTGGCGTCGCCCACGTTTCCCTCGGCATCGGTTGCGCTGTACTCGAGGGTGTAGACGCGGCCCGAGCCGTCCCAGTTGTTCTTGCCCTGAAGCAGGAAGGAGCGGTCATCGGTGCCAATGGCAGCCTCGCGGATCCCGCTCAGATTCATCTGCTGCCAGAGCACCTTCCAATACCCGGTGCCCACGATCGGTCGATTGGAGATCGCATCGGTGAGCAGCACCGAGACCTCGTCACTGCACTGATCCCAGGCTTCGATTTGCACCTCCACCGGCGTGTACTTGCCCGATGGGTCAAGGAACGCCGGCTCGGCCACCGGGGTCAACTGTGGAGCGAGGGTGTCGCGAATCTCCAACTCGAATTCGCTGCGACCGATTGCGCCGGCATGGTCGACGACTTCCAACGCGAGCGTATGGGTGCCCAACGGAAGATCGGGTTCGAGGACGACGTCCTCGCCGAGCAGGGTCGGGCCTGCATCTGGGGATTCGAGAATCCAGCGGTAGTCGACGATATCCACCAACATCCCATCGATGTCGTCGGGGTCGTACGAAGCCGCGGCGTCGAGCCGGATGGGGGCCCCGCACTCGCCGACGACGTCCGGGAGCGCGGCCGCGACGGGTGCTGTGTTGTCGTACGAGTGAACATGGATCAGCGTCTCGTCGCTCTCGGGGAAGACGAGGGCCGAGTAGAGCAGGGGGCCACGCCGGCCGACGAAGCCCGTATTCAATCGATAGGCGGGATAGTTGTGATCGAATGACTCCCTGTAGATCGACGTCCAGGTGGTCGTGTCGAGCACTTCGATCGAATAGCGAGACACGGCGACGGCCTCGTTTCGGTCGGGGGTGTAGAGCACGTCCAGATAGCCGCCGGAATCGGAAGCCGCCGAGGCCGCGTATCGGATGTCGGTCTGTCTCGAGTTGCCTCCGATGCTGAAGACGTCACCGCCTCCGGAGATCGCATGGCCGCCGTCCGGGGTGATCCAGATCCCGCTCCCGACACGATGCTGGCCGTGGTAGATCGAATCCCAGCGATACGTGATTCCACCCTGCGGATCGAGGTCATAGCGGCGGATGTCCTGCGGATAACTGGTTCCGCCGGAGGTATAGACCGAGGACCCGCTGGGATGGAGATCGAGCGTCGACCGCTCTCGGATGCTCCACAGAGAGCCGGTCTGGGCCCCGTTCGTCGCATCGAACGACATGATGTACGTCCACTGACCCGACCCGGAGGTCACGACGAGCCGATCGTTGCTCGTGGCGACCAAATCGTAGGGATCCAACGCGATGCGGAACTGGCGATCCTTCACGCCGGTCACCAGGTCGAAGCTCGCGATGTACCCCTCTTGATCTTCCTCCCACCAATAGCTGCTGTGCTCTCGTGTGAGCAGTGTGACGAAGAGCCGATCTCCATCGGGCGTGAACGTCATGCGCTCGGGCATCCAGGCGAACGAGTAGGTTCGCTGAATGAAGCCCGTCTCGAGGTCGATCACATAGAGCTTTCGCTCGACCTTGCTCGTCGCATAGGCGAGGGGGCGATTGGGGTCGAAAACGAGATCCGCTGGCGTGAACGGCAGGGCGAAGCGTGGGTGGGCTTCGCCGGGCTCGCCCGGGTCGGGCTCGAAGGTGACGTCGAGACGCACGTGGGTCTCGGCGACGAGTCCCAACTCATCGCGCACCTGGAGTCGCACGAACTTGGTGCCGGCGATCGGGAATCGGTGCTCCAACCGTGGGTCCTCGACGAATTCGGTATCCCACTCGCCGTCGTCGTCGAGATCCCAGCGGTAGAGCAGGGCGCCTTCGGCGTCGCGGCTTCCCGAGGCGTCGAAGACGATGGTTGTTTGCGTCGTCGCCCCCGTGGCCGGCGTCTCCTCGACCGCCACCTCCGGATGGGTGTTGGTCGCGCCAACGGGCATCGGGTGGTCGAGCCGCACGATCTGGGCAC
>JANQEL010000001.1 GCA_028278345.1 Myxococcota bacterium | reverse complement strand
CGGCGATCTTGCGTTCGCGCGCGACCAGCTCTTCGCGCAGGAGATCGTTCTCGGCGGAGAGGCGGTGCTGGTCTTCGATCAGGTCGCCGACGACGCGCTCGAGACGCGCGAAATCGAAGACATCGGAGTCGACCAGGGCCGCGGTCCGTGCATTGGCAACATCGGTCACGCGATCCCCCCTTCCGATTCGACCTACTTCGACCTACTTCGACTGCCGTCAGCGGCAATCGCTACCCACCCTCACGTCATCGTATAAATCGCTCGCGAGATCCGTCAAGAGAAGTTTGCCGAATGCAGGCACATCTCGACTCACGCGGGGTGAGACCGCGGGAAACACCCGAGTCGCACTCGATGAAACGAACCGCTACGCGAAACAACGTGTCAAAGCCAATAGGCTCTGCGTCTCTTCCCTCGACTGGACTAGTCGGAGTAAGTCGAGTGCTTGCTCTGAAGTCGCGTCGACCCGCTCAGGTACTCGTCGACGGCACGCGCCGCCTCGCGACCTTCCGAGATCGCCCACACCACGAGGGACTGTCCGCGACGACAATCGCCGGCGGCGAACACACCCGGCTCACTCGTCGCATAGGCGGTGGGCCCCGTGAGGGAGGCCGCGATGTTGCCGCGCGCGTCGTAGCTCACGCCGAGATCGTCGAGCAGGCCGTCGTGCACCGGGTGCACGAAGCCCATCGCGAGCAGGACGAGATCCGCGGGCTTTTCGAACTCGCTCCCGGGCACCTCTTCCATCGTCGGGCGACCCGACGCGTCCGGAGGCCCGAAGCGAACCTTCACGCCCCGCAGATGGGTCACGCGGCCATCCTTCCCGACGAGTTCCTTCGTCATTTCGGCGTACTCGGTGGTGCCGCCCTCGTCGTGGGAGCTCGAGCTGCGGAAGGTGCGCGGCCAATCGGGCCAGGCGTTGCCGGGCGCGCGTTCGTCCGGCGGTCGGTCGAGCAGCTCGATCGACGTCACCGATTTGGCGCCGTGGCGGTGTGAGGTCCCCACGCAGTCCGAACCGGTGTCGCCGCCGCCCAGCACGATCACGTGCTTGTCTGTGGCAAAGATGTCCTTCTCGGGATCGAGCTGGTCCCCCGCCACGCGCTTGTTCTGCTGGGGCAGGAAGTCCATCGCGAAGTGCACGCCGTCGAGTTCGCGCCCGGGGACGGGCAGATCGCGGGGCTTTTCCGAGCCCGTGGTGATCAGCACCGCATCGAAGTTCTTGCGCAGTTCGGCGGCCGAGAGATCGACGCCCACGTGCACGCCCGTCTGGAAGGAGACGCCCTCTTCGCGCATCTGGTCGATGCGGCGATCGATCAGGTCCTTTTCCATCTTGAAGTCGGGAATGCCGTAGCGGAGCAGACCGCCGATCCGATCGGCCTTCTCGAAGACCGTCACCGTATGGCCGGCGCGGCTCAGCTGTTGCGCCGCCGCCAGACCGGCCGGACCCGAACCCACGACGGCCACGCTGCGACCGCTGCGCACCTCCGGCTTCACCGGACGCACCCAGCCCTCTTCGAAACCGCGGCGGATGATCTCGTACTCGATCTGCTTGTTGGTGACACCCTCGCCGTTCATCCCCAGCACGCAGGCGGTCTCACAGGGCGCGGGGCACACCATGCCGGTGAACTCGGGGAAGTTGTTCGTCGAGTGCAGACTCACGAGCGCGTCTTCCCACTTGTCGCGGAAGACCAGGTCATTCCAATCGGGGCAGACGTTCGCTACCGGACAGCCGGCCTCGCTCGTGCAGAACGGAATGCCGCAATCCATGCAGCGCGAAGCCTGCTTCTGCAGCTCCGGCACGCTCAGGCTCGACTGCGCGAGCTTGTAGTCGCCGACCCGCTCGTCGCGATCGCGATAGGGAACGCCCTTGCGCTCCACTTCCATGAAACCCGTGGGCTTACCCATTGTCTGCTTCCGCCCGCGCCAGCTCGGCCAGCGCTCTCTTGTAGTCCTGGGGCATCAACTTCACGAACTTGGGCGCGAACTTGTCCCACTTGCGCAGGATTTCGTCGGCCTTCGCGCTGCGCGTGTGCTGGAAGTGCTTGCGCAGGCTCCGCTGGATGAAGTCGATGTCGTCGTCTTCGAGGGGGTCGAAGTCGACGGCCGTGTTGTTCACCTTCGAGATGAAATCTCCGGCTTCGTCGAGCACGTAGGCGATGCCGCCACTCATGCCCGCCGCGAAGTTGCGACCCGTCGGGCCGATGATCACCGCCTTGCCGCCGGTCATGTATTCGCAGCCGTGGTCGCCCACGCCTTCGCAGACCGTCTCGGCACCGCTGTTGCGCACGCAGAAGCGCTCACCCACGACACCCTGGAAGTAGGCCTCACCACTCGTGGCGCCGTACAGCAGCACGTTGCCCGCGATGATGTTCTCGCCCGGCTCGATCGACGCTTCGTCGGGCACGCGCACGATCACCTTGCCGCCCGAAAGGCCCTTGCCCACGTAGTCGTTGGCGTCACCCGCGACATCGATCGTGATGCCCTTGGGCAGCCACGCCGCGAGACTCTGCCCGGCCGAACCCTTCAGGTTGATGCGGATCGTGTCTTCCGGCAGGCCATCGGGCCCGTACTTCCGCGACACGTCCGAACCGAGGATCGTGCCCACGGTGCGGTTGATGTTCTCGACCGGCAGGTTGATCTCGACCGCTTCGCCGCGCTCGAGGGCGGGCTCGGCGAGTTCGAGCAGCTTGTTGTCGAGGGCGTGTTCGAGGCCGTGATCCTGGGTGCCGGTGTGATGGATGTCGTAGGGCACGTCCGGCTTCACGAGCAGATCGTCGAGGTTGATGCCCTTCGCCTTCCAGTGGCTGACGTCGCCGGCCATCTCGAGCTTGTCGACCCGGCCGACCATCTCGTCGACGGTGCGGAAGCCGAGCTGCGCCATGATCTGCCGCGCATCTTCGGCCACGTAGATCAGGTAGCGCTCGACGTGTTCGGGGGTGCCCTGGAAGCGCTTGCGCAGCTCCTTGTCCTGGGTCGCGATGCCCACCGGGCAGGTGTTCAGGTGACACACTCGCATCAGGATGCAGCCCATGGCCACCAGCGGGGCCGTCGCAAAGCCGAAGGCATCGGCGCCGAGCAGCGCACCGATCACCACGTCGCGCCCCGTCTTGAAGCCGCCGTCGACCTCGACGCGAATGCGCCCGCGCAGGTCGTTCTTCACCAGGGTCTGCTGGGTTTCGGCGAGGCCGATCTCCCAGGGAACGCCGGCGTACTTGATCGACGTCTGGGGCGAGGCGCCCGTGCCGCCGTCGTGGCCGCTGATCAGCACGTGATCGCTCTTGCCTTTGGCCACACCCGCGGCAATCGTGCCCACGCCGGATTCGCTGACCAACTTGACGCTCACGTCGCCGAAGCGGTTGGCGTTCTTGAGATCGTGGATCAGCTGGGCGAGATCCTCGATCGAGTAGATGTCGTGGTGGGGCGGCGGTGAAATCAGACCCACGCCCGGGGTCGAGTGCCGACAGGCGGCGATCGTGCGATCGACCTTGTGGCCAGGCAGCTGCCCGCCCTCACCGGGCTTCGCACCCTGGGCGATCTTGATCTGCATCTCGTCGCTGTTGACGAGGTAGTAGCTCGTCACACCGAAGCGCCCGGAAGCCACCTGCTTGATCGAGCTGCGGCGCGAATCGCCGCTCGGGTCGGGGGTGAAGCGATCGATCTCTTCACCGCCCTCGCCCGTGTTGCTCTTGCCGCCGAGGCGGTTCATCGCGATCGCGAGGGTCTCGTGGGCTTCGGCCGAGATCGAGCCGTAGGACATGGCGCCCGTGCGGAAGCGCTTCACGATGTTCGCCGCGGGCTCGACCTCTTCGATCGGGATCGCCTCCTTTGCGAACTTGAACTTCAAGAGACCACGCAGGGTCGAGAGCGCTTCGGCGCTCGAGTTCGCGGCGTCGCGGAACTGCTCGTAGCTATCCCAACGCTCTTCGCGCACCGCGTGCTGCAGCTTCGCGACCGAGACGGGGTTGAAGGTGTGGCGCTCACCGCGCGATCGCCATTGATACAAGCCACCCGCGTCGAGCTCGGGGTACTCGAAGTCGCTCCCGGGGAACGCCTTCGCGTGCCGCATCGTGGCCTCCGTCGCGATCACGTCGAGGCCGATGCCCGAAATGCGCGAGTAGGTGCCACTGAACGCGAGGTCGATCACCTCGTCGTTGAGTCCGACCGCCTCGTAGATCTGCGCTCCCTGATAACTCGCCAGGGTCGAGATCCCCATCTTGGCGAAGATCTTGAGCAGCCCCTTGTCGACGGCATAGATGTAGTTGTCGACGGCCTTTTCGTACGTCAGGCCTTCGGAGGTGAAGGCGCCGTCTTCCACCATGTCGCCGACCGTCTCGAAGGCGAGGTAGGGGTTGATGGCGTTCGCGCCGTAGCCGACCAGCAGCGCGAAGTGACCGACTTCGCGCGCTTCACCCGTCTCGAGAATGATCCCGCAGCGGGTGCGCTTGCCGGCGCGAATCAGGTGGTGGTGCACCGCGCCCATCGCGAGCAGCGAGGGGATCGGCGCGAGATCGGGGGAGACCCCGCGATCGCTGAGCACAACGATGTTCGCACCGGCGTCGACCGCGGCTTCGACCTCGGTGCTCATCTTCGCGACGGCGTCGCGCATGCCCTGCCCGGCCTCGGCGGCCTTGAAGAGCATCGGCACCGTCGCGACTTCGAAGCCATCGGCCTTGATCGCGCGGATGCGTGCGAGGTGGTCGTCGGTGATCACCGGATGCTTCAGCCGCAGGCGACGCGCGTGCTTCTCGCTCTCCTCGAGCAGGTTGTGCGAGGCGCCAAGCAGCGTGTCGAGGCTCATCACCGGGCGCTCGAGGATCGAGTCGATCGCCGGGTTCGTCACCTGGGCGAAGAGCTGCTTGAAGTAGTGGAAGAGCGGCCGGGGGTTGTCCGAGAGCGCGGCCAGCGCCGAGTCGTCGCCCATCGAGCCGGTGGCTTCCTGGCCGTTGTCGATCATGGCCGAGATCAGGAAGCGGATCTCTTCGAGGGTGTATCCGAAGGCCTGTTGCAGGCGCAGACGCGCTTCCGGGTTCGCCGGGAGCTCGGCTTCGGTCGCGGGCAGGTCGTCGAGGGTGACGCGCTGCATGTCGACCCAGGTCTTGTAGGGATGCTGCCGGATGTAGGAGTCCTTGAGCTCCTCATCCTCGATGATGCGCCCCTCTTCGAGGTCGATATAGAAGGTGCGACCGGGCTCGAGACGACCGTTGCGGACGATGTCCTCCGGCTTGATCGGGAGCGTCCCGACCTCGGAGCCCATCACCACGGTGCCGTCCTTCGTGAGGGTGAAGCGCGAGGGTCGCAGACCGTTGCGGTCGAGGTTGCCGCCGACTCCGCGGCCGTCGGTGAAGACCATCGAGGCGGGGCCGTCCCACGGTTCCATCATGCACGAGTAGTACTCGTAGAAGGCGCGCCGATCGGGCGCCATGTCGTCCTGGTTCTCCCAGGCCTCGGGCACCATCATCACCAGCGAGTGCGGCAGATCGCGACCGTTGAGCGTCAGGAACTCGAGGCAGTTGTCGAACTGCGCCGAGTCGGAAGCGCCCTCGACGATGATCGGGAAGAGCTTCTTGAGGTCGTCGCCGAAGAGGTTGCTCTGCACCGTGCCCTGGCGCGCGCGCATCCAGTTCACGTTGCCGCGCAGCGTATTGATCTCGCCGTTGTGGGCCACGTAGCGGAAGGGCTGGGCGAGATCCCAGGTGGGGAAGGTGTTGGTGCTGTAGCGCTGGTGCACGAGCGCCACCTGCGACTCCATCGCCTCCTCGGCGAGGTCCGGATAGAAGCCGTCCACCTGGTGGGCCATCATCAGGCCCTTGTAGAGCATGGTGCGCGAGGAGAGGCTCGGGATCGTGAAGCACTGATCCTGGGCCGCGATCTTGTTTTCGATCACCCGGCGGATCACGTAGAGCTTTCGCTCGAAGGCGTCCTGGTCGAGGCCATCCGCGCGACCGATGAAGACCTGCCAGATGGAAGGCAGGGTCTTGCGGGCGGTTTCGCCGATCTTGTCGGGGTCGATCGGCACCTCGCGCCAACCGAGGAGTTGCTGCCCTTCGGCGGCGATCGTCTCCTCGACGACCGCGCGCTGGAACTTCGCCTCGTCCTTCTGGTCCGAGAAGAAGACGAGCCCCGACGCGTACTCACCCGCGTCCGGAACACCGAAGCCCGTTTCGTCCGCCACCTTCTTCAGGAAGCGGTGGGGGCTCTGCATCAGGATGCCCGCGCCGTCGCCGCTCTCGGGATCCGAACCCGCCGCCCCGCGATGGGTCAAGCGCTCGAGAATGTGGATGCCATCGCGGATGATCTTGTGCGACGGCGCATGCAGGTTC
Organism: Myxococcota bacterium; assembly: GCA_028278345.1. Lineage (GTDB taxonomy): Bacteria > Myxococcota_A > UBA9160 > UBA9160 > UBA4427 > DUBZ01. Next base: position 6,104 of record JANQEL010000001.1, on the reverse strand, counting down.
GCGACGAAGCCGATTCCGCATGCATCGTGCTCGAGACGGGGGTCGTAGAGTCCCTCTTTCTGGGGCAGTCCAAAGTGCTTCATCGAAGAATCGCTCTATGTGGGGTTGGTCTCGACACCGTCCGGGGGGCGGAGATCGAGGCTTGACTCTCGGCGAGGTCGTCGATGTCGCCGTACCAGCGTGGATGCGTGTGTGATGCTGAGCGAGCAGTTCGACCGCGGGTGGATTGCCGATCAACGATCGATCACTGCCGGGGTCCACCGTGCTGGTTGCGCAGGCAAGAACAGCCTGTGCTCGACGGGTCGCGATACGCGGGGAGACCTCTTATGGGACCTCGCTGGTCCGAATATCGCTAAGTTCGCGAGAGTATTGAGTTTTTGGAAGGGTCATCCTAAGCGAACGATTTTCGGGTGTCAAGACAACCGACCTGCCGCCCATCGCTGCAGCGCGCACTCCCCAAGGGGACCAGCTGTGCCGAGCGCAACTCGAAAATCAAAGCCCGTCCACCACCTCGCGAAGCACGTCGGGGGCATTGCTGAAGATCCCGTCGACCCCGAGGCCGAAGAGCTCACGCATCTTTTCGGGGTCGTCCACGGTATAGACGTAGACCGCAAGGCCACGGGTGTGCGCTTCCTGGACCAACTCCGCTGTCACCATCGAATGGTGGGGGTTCACCGCCTCGGCGCCGACTGCTGCGGCCCGCTCGAAGGGACGTTCGGCGAATCTCGGGTCGAGCAGGAGTGCAAGCCTCACATAGGGCGAAAACGAACGCAGTTCTGCCAGCACGGCATCGGAAAAGGAAGAGAAGAGGGTCGGCTCGAGGATGTTGCGCGTGACCACCTGGTCGTAGGCCATCCGCTGCAGGCCCGGGTACGGCTGGTGGTTGGCGTCGGTCTTGATCTCGAGGTTGAACGGGATGCGCTCGGCGAAACGATCGAGCACCTCGTCGAGATCCGGAATGCCCTCCCAACTCTGCCCGTGCACCTCGGCTTCGTGGGCCGCGTGCGAGATGATGCGGAGTTCTTCGAGGGTATGGTCGGCGACTTCGCCCTCGCGTCCGAAGTGTTCGAGGGTGCTGTCGTGGGTGATCGGGATCTTCGCATCGGACGAGAGATGGAGATCGATCTCGATCATGTCGCATTGCTGATCGATCGCGAGCTCGTAGGCGGCCACCGTGTTCTCGGGGCGGTACGCCTTGGCGCCGCGGTGGGCGATCACCACTCGCCGACCGACCTGCGAAGGAATCGGGCGACTCACGCCTCGGCCCAATCCTTGGAGCGTTCGACCGCCCGCTTCCAACCGGCGTAGAGGGCATCGCGTTGATCGGCGCCGAGTTCGGGCGCGAAGGTCTTGCGCCGGCCCGTGGCTTCGTCGAGTTGGCCGCGATCCGTCCAGAAGCCGACGGCGAGGCCCGCGAGCGCCGCTGCACCCAGCGCCGTCACTTCGAGCACGTCGGGACGCTCGACCTCGACGCCCAGGATGTCGGCCTGGAACTGCATCAGGAAGTCGTTCTGGCAGGCGCCGCCGTCGACGCGCAGGGTCTTCGAGGCGATCCCCGAATCCTCCACCATGCACTCGACGACGTCGCGGGTCTGGTACGCGATCGATTCGAGGGTCGCGCGGATCAGGTGATTGCGTTCGGTGCCGCGGGTGATCCCGACGAGGGCCCCGCGTGCGCGCTCGTCCCAATACGGCGCACCCAGCCCCGTGAAGGCCGGGACGAGATAGACGCCTCCGGTATCCGGGACGGCCTTCGCGGCGGCTTCGGTTTCGGCGGCGTTCTTCACCAGCCCGAGTCCGTCGCGCAGCCACTGCACAGCGGCTCCGGCGATGAAGATGCTGCCTTCGAGGGCGTAGTCGACCTGGCCGTCGAGGCCCCAGGCCAGGGTCGTCACGAGGCCGGTCTTCGAGGTCGGTGCATCCTGCCCGGTGTTCATCAGGGCGAAGCAGCCCGTACCGTAGGTGTTCTTGGCGAGACCGGGTGAAACGCAACCCTGACCGAAGAGCGCAGCCTGCTGGTCGCCCGCGATGCCGGCGACCGGGATCTCACCACCGAGCCAATCCGCATCGATCTCGCCGAACACGCCGCTCGAATCGCGCACCTCGGGGAGCATCGCGCGCGGGATGTTCAACGCTTCGAGGAGCACGTCGTCCCAATCGAGTTCGTGGATGTTGTAGAGCAGCGTGCGCGAGGCGTTCGAGTACTCGGTTGCGTGGACACGACCCCCGGTGAGTTTGAAGAGCAACCAGGTATCGACGGTGCCGAAGCAGAGCTCTCCCGCTTCGGCCCGCGCCTGGGCGCCGTCGACCGCATCGAGGATGAAGCGCACCTTGGTTCCGGAGAAGTAGGCGTCGATCAGCAGCCCCGTGCGCGCGCGCACTTCGTCTTCGAGGCCGCGGGCGCGCAGGTCGTCGCAGATCGGCACCGTCTGGCGCGATTGCCAGACGATGGCGGGGTGGATCGGCTCGCCGGTCGCGCGATCCCACACCACCGCGGTCTCACGCTGGTTCGTGATGCCGATGGCCGCCACGTCGGAGGCGCTCGCACCGGCGTTTTCGAGGGCGCCGCGGGCGGCGCGCAACTGGCTGTCCCAGATCTCGTTCGCGTCGTGCTCGACCCAGCCCGGCTGCGGGAAGTGCTGCTCGAATTCGTACTGATCGACAGCGGCAGCGCGGCCGCTCGCGTCGAAGAGGATCGCGCGCGACGAGGTCGTGCCCTGATCGAGCGCCATCACGAACTTCTTCCCGCTCACATCACTCACGACCTTCCTCCTGGGTTCGTTTGGTGGTTCAGCCCGCCTCGTGGAGTCTTCAGCTCCCTTCGAAGAGCGCGTCGACGAACTCTTCGGCGTGGAATTCGCGCAGATCCTCGACGCCCTCGCCCACGCCCACGTAGCGCACGGGGATCGCGAACTCGTCGGCGAGCCCCACGATCACCCCGCCCTTCGCGGTGCCGTCGAGTTTGGTGAGTACGAGCCCGGTCACGTTGGCCACCTCGGTGAAGAGCTGGGCCTGGGAGATCGCGTTCTGGCCGGTGTTCGAATCGAGCACGAGCAGGCATTCGTGGGGGGCGTCTTCGAGATCGCGGCTGATGATGCGGTGGATCTTCGCCAGCTCTTCCATCAGCGGCTTCTTGGTCTGGAGGCGGCCGGCGGTGTCGATGATGCAGACGTCGGCTTCGCGGGCCATCGCGGCCTTCACCGTGTCGAAGGCCACGGCGGCGGGGTCGCCCCCTTCCTTGCCGCTGATGACCTCGGCGCCCGAGCGTTCGCCCCACACCTGGAGCTGTTCGGCCGCGGCGGCGCGGAAGGTGTCGCCCGCGCCGAGCACCACTTTCTTGCCCGCGCGGGTGTACTGGGCGGCGAGCTTTCCGATCGTCGTCGTCTTGCCCGAGCCGTTCACGCCGAGCACGAGGATCACGTGGGGGCCCGGCTCCTTGAAGGGCACGGGCTCTGCGGCGTCGACCTTCGAGAGCTTCTCGACGATGGCCTCGCGCAGCACGCTGCGCACTTCGCTCGCGTCGCGGCCCATCGCCTTGCTCTTCACGCTCTCGAGCAGGTCTTCGGCTGTGGCGACGCCGAGGTCGGCGGTAAATAGAAGGGCCTCGAGTTCGTCGATCACGTCCTGATCGACGGTCCCGGCACCGAGCACGCGCCCGAGCCGCCCCACGAGGTTCTGGCTCGTCTTGCTGAGCCGCTCGCGCAGGCTGACCCGAACGGGTTCGGGTTCGGGTTCGGGTTCGGGTTCGGGAACAGGCTCGGGCGGCGGTGGTTCTTCTTCTACTACTTCTTCTACAGGCTCCGCCGGCTCCTCGACGGGCGCGACGTCGAGGGGCGGCATCTCGTCGGGGTCCACGATCTCGGTCGTGACCTCGGAGACGTCGATCTCCCCTTCGGCCGCCTCGACTTCAGCGCTCTCCGGGAGCGCTTCCGGCTCTTCCGCTTCGGCCGCCTCGCCACCCTCTTCCGGGAAGCGCGAGTCGATGTAGAGCAGCAGTGCCGAAAGCAACGCCGAAGCGACCGCAACCGCGATCGCAGCGTTACCGGTGAGCCAGGCGATGGCCTGGTCGATCAGGGTCGGGTCGGCATCCATGGGGCGGCGAAGATACCAGCGCCCCTCGGCGCAACCACCCGCCCCCGCGCCCGATTCGCTCGCCTACGGCGTCAGCTGAGTTCGACGGCGACCAGCTTGCTCACACCCTTCTGTTCCATCGTCACCCCATAGAGCACGTCGGCCACTTCGATCGTGCGCTTGTTGTGGGTGATCACCAGGAACTGCGAGTGCGACGCGAGATCGGTGATGAGCGTGTTGAAGCGCCCCACGTTGGCGTCGTCGAGGGCCGCGTCCACCTCGTCGAGCAGGAAGAAGGGCGAAGGCCGCACCTGGAACACCGCCATCAGCAGCGCCAGCGCGGTCATCGTCTTCTCGCCGCCCGAGAGCAGGTTGACGTTCTGGTTCCGCTTGCCCGGGGGCATCGCCATGATCTCAACGCCCGCATCGAGGATGTCCTCGGCTTCGGTGAGCATCAGGTTCGCCTTGCCGCCCCCGAAGAGCCGCGGGAAGTTCTCGGCGAAGCGCTTGCTCACCGCCTCGAAGGTCTCGCGGAAGCGGCGGCGGCTGGTGCGGTTGATGCGCGCAATGGCCTCGCGCAGCGAAGCGATCGTGCGATCGAGATCTTCCTTCTGTTCGGAGAGGAAGCGGTAGCGCTCGGCCAGCTCTTCGTGCTCTTCGATCGCGCCGAGATTCACGTCGCCGAGCGACTGCAGTTGGTGGCGCAGCTTCTCGAGGTGCTCACGACGCTCCTCGATCGGTAGGGCCGCGAGTTCGGCGTTCTTTCGCGCGTCCCGCAGGGCGTGGGTGGCTTGCTGGGCCGCGCTGACGCCGCCCTCTTCACCTTCTTCCCCGATGGCTTCGGCTTCGGAAGCTTCGGCCACGGGCGCACCCTCGTCGTCGAGCGCCGCGGCGACTTCGACGGCCTTGGGCACGTCGATCGCATCCGGGTTCGGCGGCTCCCAGGTCGCGAGTTCGACGTTCCACTTCTCGCGAATCGCCTCGTCCTGGTGATCGAGGCGCATCTGGTTCTCGCGCGCCGCGAGGTCGGCGGCGTTGGCGCTCTCGCGCAGCCCTTCGAGTTCGCGGCGAACGTTGCGCACCTCGTCTTCGATCGTGCGCACCTGCGCGGCCTTCTCTTCGTAGCGAGAGCGCTCGGCCTCGCTCGCCAGCCGCGCCTGCTCTTCGTCCTGCAGGCGCTCGGCGAGGCTTCGTTCGGCGGAGCCGGTCTGCTCGCCCAGCAGCACCTTGCGTGCATCGGCCGCTGCGATCTCACGCTCGCGGCGTTCGATCCACTCGCGGGTCTCCTGCACGCTCTGGTTGGCTCGGCCGACCGTGTCGCTGAGCCGGTCGCGGGTTTCGATCCGGGCGTTGTGCGAGACGCGCAGCTCGGTTACCCGGGTGTCGAGGCGCGACACCTCGCGACCCGCAGAGCTGATCTGCAGCCCGAGGCTGTCGAGATGGCGCTGCTTGTTCGCGCGCCCCTCGCGGAGTGATTCGATCTGGCGCTCGAGGGCTTCGCGTTCGCCGCCGAGGCTCTCGCTCTCGCTCAGCATCTCCGAGCGCTCGGCAACGCGACCTTCCTGTGCCTCGCCGAGGATCTTCACCCGCTCGCGCGTGCGATCGAGGTCCTTCTCGTGGTTCGCCAGGGCCAGGGCCGCCGTGTGGTGGCGGTTGCGCAGGTTGTCGAGTTCTTCGCTCGCGCGTTGGTGCGCGGTCTCGGCGGCGGTGTACGCGGTTTCGGCCGTCTCGAGTGCGCGTGAGAGCGCTTCGACCTCGCTGTCGAGTTCGCGCACCTCGCGCATCCGCGTGAGCAGGCCGCTGCCCGCCGATTCGCCGCCGCCGCGGATCACGCCGTCGGGCGTCAGCACATCGCCTTCGCGCGTCACGAAGGTGGCCGGAATCTCGCCGTCGCCGTAGACCGAGGTCGCTTCGGCGAGGTTGTTCACCAGGTAGACATCGCCGAGCAGCGTGCGCGCCATCTTCGCGTGGCTCTCGCGCGGGCGAACGAATTGGAGCAGTTGCTGCCCGAGCGGCACGATGCCGCGCGACGG
>JANQEL010000112.1 GCA_028278345.1 Myxococcota bacterium | reverse complement strand
TCGAGACCTTGTGCACCTTGTTCGGGTCGGGGCCGCGGCGTCGGGGCGGCGGAGCCGGTGCGGCCGCCTGTTGTGTGCCACCACCGCCGGCCTGGAGGCTCTGCAAGGCCGCCGCGAACTGGGGAATCTGTTTCGAGGCGCCGTCGATCGCGTTCGCAAGTAGATACGAAGCGCCGACGAGGCTGATGCCGAGGATGAGCGCCGCGACGACGACGTGAACTCCGTTGTTCCCCATGGTGGTCTTCTCCTTGCCGATGGATCCGCGATGGTGTGAACGAGGGCGGGCAGGCTAGCAGACACCCCATGCTCAGCGCGGGTTCGCTCGCCCCCGATCGGCTTCCCTCGCCAACACCTCGCGGAGCAGCGGCAGCGAAGCGGCAAGCAACAGGAGGGCGCCCAGCGGGCGGAGGTTCTGCAACGCGCGAAAGGCGAAGTCGCCCTCGCGGGCCTCGTAGTAGACGTTCCCCACAACAGCCACAGCTCCGACGAAGAGCACACCGACCCCGTACACCGCCGTGCGCCAGGCCGGCTGTGAGAGCTCCTGCCGCTCGACCTGGAACGGCACCAGCGCCAGGGGCACGAGGGCGAAGAGGTAGTAGTGGATCCAGACGACGGGGAAGACGAGCACCATCAATAGCACCCCCACGCCCAGTTCGAGTTCGAGGCTCGAGCGCTGGGCGTCGCGATCGTCGGGCCGCTGCTTTGGCCAGAGCAGTCGGCCACCGAAGCGCAGCAATGCAAAGGCGAGGAGCCCGAAGCTCGCGAGGTCCGCGAGGGCGACACCGAGGGGTCGCGGCGTGGGCTTCCAATCCACCAGGCTCTTGTCACTGAGCAGGCGCATCCAGGCACCGTCGAGGCTCTGGTTGTTGAAGGTCGCGATCGATCCGCCGGCGTTGTCGAAGACCACCCACTGCGCAAATCGACCGAGGGTCTCGGGGCCATAGACGAGGGCCGAGAGGATCACCGCCGCGATCCACATCGAAAAGGCGATCGCGGCGATCGTCATCCGCCTTCGCAGGGCGAAGAGCGGCAGTAGCAACATCGGCGGGATCTTCATCAGACAGATCACACCGAGCAAGCCACCCGCCGTGCGCACACGTCCCGCGATGCAGGCCAGATAGAAGAGCGCGAAGACGAAGACGAGCATCGGAGTCGACTGCCCGAGCACCAGGCAGCGATGCAGGGTCGGAATGAACGCCGCCCAGATGGTGAGCACGATCGCAGCGCGCACGGGGGTCAGCGGTGGCCCGCGGCGATGCACCGCATACAAGAGCAACGCTGCCGTGCCCGCGAACCCCAGGACCTGCAACCACCAGAAGAGATGCCACGCGCTCGCATAGTCGAGCTTGCCGAGGGGAACGAAGAGCGGCGCGATGATCGGGAGGTTCGTGAAGCGGTTGAAGCGCGGCCGGAACTCACTGCCGTAGAGGAGATCCGCGCGCCCCTGGGCGACGAGCTGGCCCGCGTTGTAGTACGCGGGCAGATCGTTCTCCCGAACGACCCGCGTCGCGGGAAGTGAGAGCACGAAGGCGACGAGCAGCGCGACGATCCAGAGTGCGGCGAGCCAGGTCGCAGCGCTCGACTGTGCGAAACGACTCACGCGCCGACTCCCCGGCTAGAGGATCTCGTCTTCGTCGATTTCCTTCAGACGGATCGGGTGCGGGGCGTGCTCGGGGCCGTCGCTCCAACCCGGGATTTCGGCCGCTGCGGCGAGCCACGAATCGGCGATCGACTTCTCGAGCAGGACGTCATTGTTGTCGAAGCCTTCGAGCACGCTTTCCCACAGGTCGCGCCCGCCGCTCTCCCACCAGGTGGGGCTCGGGCAATCGAAGTCGATGGCGAGTTTGATCATGCTCATCTCTTGATTCCTTCTAGGGCTTCCTTCGCCTCGCGGCCGGCTTGCGCTTGCTCTTCTTTCGCGCGGGCTTCGAGCTTAGCCCGGGGCGCCAGCGGAAGCGGTCGAGATCGACCCGACCGTGCAGGTCGAAGACCACGCCTTCGGCTTCCAGGAGCGACCGCTGGAGGTCTTCGACCATCGGTTCGGCGCGGGGCGAGACCTCCCCCTTGGCGTTGATCACGCGCTGCCAGGGGATGTCGAGTTCATCGGGGGTGGCGTGCAGGGCGTATCCCACCTGACGCGCGTGGCCCTCGAGGCCCGCGAGATCCGCCACCTGTCCGTAGGTGACCACCTTGCCGCGCGGGATCTTCTTCACGACCGCGTAGATGCGCCGGTAGTTCTCGTGTCGGGCGCTCTGCGACATCGTCAGTCGCTGAGGCCCGCGTGGCGCAGCAGCGCGTCGGGGGTCGGACCGCGACCGCGGAAGGCCTCGAAGACCTCGGCCGGCGGTCGACTTCCTCCGAGGGAGAGCACGGTGTCGCGAAAGCGCCGGCCCATCTGCGCAACGGCCGCTTCGTCCTCGAGCCCGGCCTCTTCGAAGGCCGCGAAAGCATCGGCGCTCAACACCTCGGCCCACTTGTAGCTGTAGTAGCCCGCCGCGTATCCACCCGCGAAAATGTGACCGAAGGAACAGAGGAAACGATCTTCGGGCAGCGGTTGCAGCACCGCGGTGCGCTCGGCAATGCGGCGCTGGACGTCGAAGGCGCTCTCGCTGCCGTTCGGATCGAAGCGATGGTGGAGCTCCATGTCGGTCATGCCGAACAGGAGCTGCCGCAGCATCAGGCTACCCGCGCGGTAGGTGCGCGCCGCCCGGATCTTCTCGAAGAGGTCGTCGGGCAGCGGTTCGCCGCTTTCGAAGTGCCCGCTGATTCCGAGCAGGGTCTCGCGGTGGTAGCACCAGTTCTCCATGAACTGGCTCGGCAACTCGACCGCGTCCCACTCGACGTTGCGGATGCCCGCCGCGAGCCCGTAGTCGACCCGCGTGAGCATGTGCTGCAGGCCGTGGCCGAACTCGTGGAAGAGGGTCTCGATCTCGTAGAAGCTCATCAGCGATGGGCGATCGCCCACAGGCGGCGTCTGGTTGCAGACGAGATAGGCGACGGGCAGGCGCACCGACTCGCCGCTGTGCACGCAGACCCGGCTGCGGCCGACGCACTCGTCCATCCACGCCCCGCCCCGCTTCTCCGCCGGGCGGCTGTAGGGATCGAGGAAGAAGGCCGCGACGGGCTCACCCTCGGCGTCGGTCACGCGCACGAAGCGAACGTCGTCGTGCCACACCGGCACTTCGCCATCGGCGAACTCGAATCGCACGTCGAAGAGGCGCGAAGCGAGGGCGAGCAACCCCTCGAGCACCTTCGGGAACGGAAAGTAGGGGCGCAGCTCCTCTTCGCTGTAGTCGTAGCGGGCTTCGCGCAGCCGCTCGGCCCAGAACGGAACGTCCCAGTGGCACAGATCGCCCTCGTGCTCACCGCTGGCATCGGCATGGGCCTGGATCTCTTCGAGATCCCGCTTCGCGGCGTCGAGGGAAGCGGTGCGGAGCTTTTCGAGCAGATCGTCGACGGCGCCCACCTCGGCGGCCATCTTGGTCGAGAGACTGAGTTCGGCGTAGGTGGCGAAGCCGAGGAGCCCGGCCATCTCCTGCTTGAGCTTGAGCATGCTCGCGATCAGCGGGGCGTTGTCGAGTTCGCCCGTGCTCGCTCGGGTGATGAAGGCGCGGTAGAGCTTCTCCCTCAATCCGCGATTCTTTCCGTGTTCGAGGAAGGGCGTGAGGCTCGGCGCGTCGAGGGTGAGGCGCCAGGGGCCGGCGGCTGCGGTCGCGTCGGGTTCGTCGCCCTCTTCCCGCGCGGATTGCGCGGCGAGTTCGCGCCAGCTCTCGGGCAACCCCGCCGCTTCGTCTTCGCTGCGCAGCATGAGAGAGAAACCCTTGGTCGCGTCGAGCACGTTGTTGCTGAACTTCGTGCCGAGCGCTGCGAGCTCTTCAGCGATCGCGTTGAAGCGCGCCTTCGCCTCCCCTTCGAGAGCGACCCCCGAGTGCTCGGCGTCGCGCAGCATGACCGCGACGATGCGCTGCTGGGCGCCGTCGAGCCGGCCCCACTCCTCGCCTTCGCGAATCGCACGCAAGCCGCGATAGACCGCCTGGCTCTGGCCCTGACGCAGGCTCATCGCCACGACTTCCGGCTGCATCTCTTCGTGGGCCGCGCGCAGGTCGTCGCTGTTGCGCACGCCCATCAGGTGCCCGACGACACCCCAGCTGTAGGCGAGGCGATCGCCCATCCGTTCGAGCGGTTCGATCAAGCCCGTCCAGCTGGGCACGATGTCGGCTTCGAGGGCTTCGAACTCCCCTTCGAGTTCTTCGAGCAGCGCACGAATGCCCGGCACGACGTGGGCGACCTCGATGCGATCGAAACGCGGCAGGCCCGAGGTGTCGAGCAGGGGATTCGTCTTCAGTTCGTCGCTGGCTTCGCTCATCGTTGGATTCCGTTCCACCTTCGAGGTTCTCGTGCTCAGGCTGCCGCGACAGGCGCGGTGGGTATGGGGCCGCGTAGCTTCGAGATCGTGACGACGATCGCCGCGTTGAGCGCCAGGGCCACGATGCCGGCGTGCACGCCGCCGATCCTCGCTACATCGGCCAGGGTGAGCCCCACACTGAGGGTCGTGCCCACGATCAGCCCCGCGAGCGTCGCATCCGCGCGTTGGTCCCACCAATGGATCGCGATCAGAAAGGTCGGCACACACTGGAGCAGCAGCTCCATCTTGAGTTCGAGAAGCCGCCACAGCGAGACCTCGACGAACGCGAGCGGAATCATCGAGAGGAGCAGGATCGCGGCCATCCACTTGCCACGCTCTGCCCCCTGCTCGACGCCTTCGCGGTTGCCGATGAGATCACGCGCCAGCATCGAGCCGAGGGAGAGCAGGCACGAATCGGCGGTCGACATGATCGCGGCCAGCGCCCCCACGAAGACCACCACCGCACCGAGCCGCCCGGCCCCACCACCCTCGGCCCAGTTCGCGAGCAGCAGCGGCAACACCTCGTCGTTCTCGTGCCCGGTGAGATCACCGAGGATCGGAATCGCCGCGACCCCGATCAGGGTCACCACCAGCGTCGTCACCAGCGGCATGAAGCTCATCAGCGTGAAGGAGTTGGCCAGACTGCGCCCGCTCTTCGCCGCGTAGATGCGTTGGATCGCCTGGGGGTAGACCACGCTCCCCAGGCCGAGCAGCGCGATCGTGCTGAACCAGTTGGTGCAGGTGCGCGCATCGGGGATCGAAACGGCTTCGGGTCGCAGCTGCGCGACCGCCTGGGTCACCGCTTCCATGCCACCGGCGCCGCGCAGGATCCAGAGCAGCAGCGCGCCGAGGCCGACGAACATCAGCACGCCCTGCACGCCATCGGTCCATGCCACCGCGCGCATGCCGCCGCGCGTCTCGTAGATCAGGATGAAGATCGCGAGCCCCACCACGCCCACCGGATAGGGCACCGCACCGTCGGTCACGACCGAAGCGACGTGGCCCATGGCCTTGAGCTGCGCGAGCAGGAAGTTGGCCAGTGCGACGGCCATCAGGATCGAAACGCCGAGCACCAGCGCCCTGCGCATGCGGGGCGTTTCGTTCGCGAAGCGGTGACGCACGAAATCCCCGGGCGTCACGAAGCGGTGCCGGATCGCGAGCGGCCGCAGCTTCGGAGCGAGCACGTGGAAGACCACGATGATCGACATCATGAAGCCCGTCGACATGATGAACGAGAAGCCACTCGAAAACGCGCGCCCGGGATAGGCGAGCAGCGAGTTGCCGCTGTAGGCCGTGGCGTAGAGGGTGAGGAAGAGCACCAGGGTGCCGAGTTCGCGCCCCGCGAGGAAGTGATCTCCCTCGGAGTGATCGCGCCGCCGGTAGCGCGCGAACTCCGCGATGCCGGTGAGGACGAGGATGTAGACGACGAGCGCCACGGTGCCGAACTCGCCGAAGGTCACGCGGAGGCTCCCCGGTCGTCGCCGGGTTCATTCTCGCCGGGGTCCGCCACTTCCGTGAACTGCCAGGCAATGGCGTTCAACACGGCGACGGCGACGTAGCAGACGACGGCCACCGCCACCCAGTCGGGCAGACCGAAGACGATGCCGTACTCGCCGCCCGTCTCGCGGTACCAGGGCACCGACACGAGGTACAGCACGCCGATCACGGCGAGCAGCCCGCGGCGCCAACGCTTCGCGTTCGCTCGCGCCCCGCCGCCCCCCTTCCCGCCGTTGGATTCGCTCACGGCGGTTGTGTAGCACTCCGGCCCTTGGACCTGCCCTTCGACCCGCCCCTCAAGCGCGCGAGGAGTGCCGTTCGAGGGCGGCGCGCAGGCGCTCGCCCGGAACGCGGGGCTTTGCGGAGGCCGGCTTCCCGGCCCCGTCGAGTTCGAAGCGCGCGATCGCGTAGCGCAGTGCGCGCCGGGTCATGCCCAACATGCGCGCCGCGCGATCGATGTCGCCCTCGCCCGCGGCGAGTGCTCGCGCAACGCGATCGCGATCCCCCGCCGGGTCGTCTTCATCGCCCCGGGCGCCGTCGGCGGCAGGCACCTCGGCATCGCGAGGCTGGGCGTGACGCCGAATCGCTTCCGGAAGGTCTTCTGGACGCACGATCTCTCGCGCCCCCATCAAGCAGACGAACTCGACGGCGTTCTGCAGTTCGCGCACGTTGCCCGGCCAGGGATAGGCACGGAGCCAGGCCCGGGCCTCCGCGTCGATCTCGAGGCGATCGCGCAGCAGACCGCTCCCGGCATCGCGCAGGGCCAAGGCGAAGTGATCGATCAGCGGTTCGATGTCCTCGACCCGCTCGCGCAGGCTCGGCACCGCGAGCACGAGCACGGCGAGGCGATCGTAGAGGGCACGGCGGAGGCGCCCCTGGGCGGCCTCGCGTTCGAGGGGCTGGGTCGCGCTCACGATCACGCGCACGTCGGCGCAGCGCGTCCCCCAGCGATCTCCCACGGGCCTGAACTCACCGGTGGCCAGGAACTCCTGCAGCTTCGGCTGAACCGCGGCGGGCAGGTCGGCGAGATTCTCGAGCAACAGCGTCCCGCGGTGGGCCGTCTGCACCAGACCCTCGCGATCGCGCGCTGCGCGCGACTCCTCCCCCCGCCGCACGCCGAACAACTCCCCTTCGACGTAGGCGGGATGATGCGCCGCACAGTCGACGCGCACGAAGGGCATGTCGCTGCGCGGGGAGAGCTCGTGGACGAGTTTGGCAATCGCGCGTTTGCCGCAACCGGGTTCGCCCTCGAGGACCAGCGGCGAGTCGCTACGTGCAGCGCGTTGCGCGCGTTCGAGCAGGCCGCGCATCGCGGGTCCGCGCGCCACGATGGCTTCGAACGCCTCTTCGCGATCGAGCTTCGTCGCCACGCGCACGCGCGGACCGAAACCCGAAGCCCCTTCCGGTGCATCGTGATCGCTGTTGCGAACTGGTTGTCGCGTCGACGATGCGTTGCCACGCAACGACATCGACTCGTCCTGCGTCACCGCAGTCACCCCCCGACTTCGCATCGTGAAGCAAGCGCGCGTGACTGTCAATCACGGGAACGACACACACGACATACGAGAAGGCGCATCGCAGAAATAGAGAAACGACACCGCGTCCCCGGGCAACGCCCCATTGCAATTCCACGCGAATCGGTGCAGGCCTGCCGCACCCTCGACGCGAAACTCAGGCGAGGGGTTCGATGCAGGCCGGCTCGTCGAAGCGCGGATTGTTCACCTTTGTGCTGACGGGGATGGCTTCGAGCCAGTCGTCGGGGCACGGCTGCATCAGGTCGGCGACCTCGGCGGCCTTCTGGATGTCGGGATCGAGCCAACGCGCGTAGTCGTCGCGTCCGATCACGACGGGCATGCGCGCGTGAACGGGTTTCAGGGTCGCGTTCGCCTCGGTGGTGAGAATTGCTGCGGATTCGATGATCTCGCCCCCGTCCCCGCGCCAGCACTCGTGCAACCCCGCGAGGGCGAACACCGGCCGACCCTTCATGCGAAAGAGATAGGGCTGCTCGGGCCACCCCCGTTCTGCGCCTGCCACTCGTAGAAGCCGCTGGTCGGGATCAGGCAGCGTCGTTTGGCCATCGCGCGGCGAAAGGTCGATGTCCTGGGTGGGTGCGATGTTGAAGCCGGGTTCGAAGTCGGCGACCTCGGCGAGATCGAAGTCCTCGGCCAGCGCTTCGCTCGAGCTGATCAAGGTGAAGCGACCACACATGCCGACTAGACTACCGCGCCCTTCGCAGATCCCTGCCCCTGGAGTGCCACATGTTGAACGAAGCCGAGGCCTCCGCCTTTTCGGGGGAGGAAGACACGAGCTCGATTCCCTCGCTCGTGATCCGCAGCGGAATCGGCGGAGTCTTGATGGGGCTTGCGAACCTCGTCCCCGGCATCAGCGGCGGCACCATGTTGCTCGCGGCGGGCGTCTACCCCGGCTTCATCTCGGCGATCGCGGAGGTGACGACCCTCAAGTTCAAGCCACGCTCGTTGGTACTGCTCGGGACGATCGTCATCGCGGCGGTACTGGCGATCCTGCTGCTCGCCGGCGTGATGCGCAGCCTCGTGATCGAGCAACGCTGGATCATGTACAGCCTCTTCATCGGCCTCACCCTGGGCGGC
>JANQEL010000087.1 GCA_028278345.1 Myxococcota bacterium | reverse complement strand
ACGCGCTGCGGGGCGCCTTCGCGAACTGGATCGCCGAACACTGGAAGGCGCGACTCGACGACGTGATCTCGATCGCGCCCGGGTTGGGGACGCGGCGGTTCTACCGGCTTCTGGTTTCGGGTGGGGATGCGCCGGCCTCGAGCGTGATCGCCCGGGTCGACGCCGAGGAAGATCCCAGTAAGCGCGCACGCGGCGTTGCCCCCGAACCGCCGCTGGAACCGATTCGCCGCTTGCTGAACGAAGCGGAGATTCCCGTACCGCGGCGCTTCGCGGCCCTGCCCGAGGTCGGCGCAGAGTTGCTCGAAGACGTGGGCGACACAACCCTCGAAGGCATCGCCATCGATCCCGCGACACCGCCCGAACGTCGTCGCGCGCTCTACGCGAAGGCGTGCGAGATCATCGTGCGGATGCAACAACTCGACGAACCAACACCAAAGCCAGAGCCGCCCATCGAAGCCTTCGAGCGAACGCTCGATGCCGCCCTCTTCGAGAGCAAGGCGGAGCGCGTGGTGAACTGGGCGCTTCCATACTGGTTGCCGCGCAAGCCGACCGACCGGGACGCGCGCATCGTGCGCGATTTCTACCAGCACGTCGCCCGCGTCTGCGAAGGCGCACCGAGGCGCCTCTCCCACCGCGACTTCAAGGCCGCCAACGTGCACGTGCTACCCGGCGATCGCCTGGTGCTGATCGATCTGCAGGGTGCCTTCATGGCTCCGCCCGAATACGACCTCGTGTGCCTGCTGCGCGACTCCCACGTCGCCCTGCCCTGGGAGGAAGTCGAGGCGCTCCTCGAAGCGACGCGACCGAAGTTGCCCGACGCGCCGGCCCGCGACGTGTTCGACGCGCGCTTCGACCTGTTGACGCTCACGCGAGTCGCGAAAGACGCCGCCCACTACATCCACGGCTACACCGACTCGGGAGACGAGCGCTACCTGCCCTTCCTCCCGACTGCGCGCACCTCCCTGCGCGAGGCCGCCGAGCGCGCGGCCGAGCGCGACGAAGAGATCGCCCCCTTTGCCGCCCTCGTTGCGGAGCTTCGCGAACCATGACGCGCGCCATGATTCTCGCCGCGGGTCTCGGAACCCGCTTGCGCCCACTCACCGAGTCGTGCGCGAAGCCTGCCCTCCCCGTACGGGGCGTCCCCGTGATTGCGACGCTGCTCGAACTCCTCGTCCACCACGGCATTCGCGAGATCGTGATCAACCTGCACCATCGTCCCGAGACGATCCGCGACGCCATCGAGCGTTGGGCACCGAGCGATTGCGAGATCGTCTACAGCGAAGAGAGCCAACCGCTGGGCACGGGCGGTGGAATGAGACAGGCGCGTTCCTTCCTGATGGAAAGCGATCACTGCGTGGTGTTGGCGGGGGACATGCTCCTCGACCTGGATCTCTCTGATGTGATTTCCCGCCATACCGAGAGACAAGACCTCGCTACGCTTGTGCTCCTCGAAGATTCAAGAGTCGACCGATTCGGATCGATAGGAATCTCGAAAGGAGGCGCTGTGCGCCGCATCGCAAGCAGCCTCGATCTCGGCGATGAAGTCGCCAGCGGCCTCTTCACGGGGGTGAGGGTGTTCTCGCGCGAGGCGCTCGAGAGCTTCCCCGACCGCGAGGTCTTCGAGGACGTGCGCGACTGGATGCAGCCCACCCTCGAAGCGGGGAGCGGCGCGATTCACGGCGAGCTCTTCTCGCACGCGAACTGCACCTGGGACCCGGTGGGGACCCCCGCCGAGTATCTGCACGCAAATCGCACGCCTCCCCGGCTTTCCTACCTCGACCTCGACGCCCATGCTCGTGCGAAGGGCGTGCGCTTCGAAGGCGACAACGTGCTCGGGATCGGTTGTGAGATCGAAGCCGGCGCGAAGCTGGAACGCTGCATCGTGTTCGACGGCGAACGCGTTCCCGCCGAAACCAGCGCGCGCGATGCCGCCTTTGCGGGAGGTCGTGCTCACCCCCTCCTGGAACCGGAACCCGCGTGATCGAGCTTCATTTCATCGGTACGAGTGACGCGTTCGGCGCCGGTGGTCGCCGACAGTCGGCCTTCCTCGTCCGGGAGCCCAATGGCAACGTCCTGATCGATTGCGGCGTCACCACCAACACCGGGCTCAACTCCGAGGGAATCCGCCGCAACGAGATCGACGCCATCCTGATCAGCCACTTCCACGCCGATCACTTCGGCGGCATCCCCCTCTTCCTGCTGGCCTCGCTCTACGAAGACCAACGCCGCGGTCCACTCCAGATCGCGGGCCCGCCTGGCATCGAAGCCCGCGTGGTCGAACTCGCCGCCGCGATGGGCCACCCCATCCCCGGCCGCAACTGGACCTTCGACATCCAGTACATCGAGTTGCCCCAGGGCGTGACGAAGGAAGTCGCCTCCGCACACGTGACCTCCTTCGAGGTCTTCCACAACAAGGACGTCTGCCCCCACGGCATGGCGCTGCAGTTCGACAACCGACGCATCGTATACTCGGGCGACACCGGTTGGTTCGACGAACTGCCCCAGCACACCCAGGGCGCCGACCTCTTCGTCTGCGAATGCACCTACTGCTCCCCCGGCTTCGAATTGCACCTCTCCCTCGAGCAAATCGAACAACGCGAGCGCGAACTCGGCGCGGAGCGCATGGTGCTCACCCATCTCGGTGCGGAGATGTCGAAGGCGCGCGGAGAGGTGCAGTACGAAACCGCGGACGACGGGCTGCGCCTCAAGCTCTAGGTCGGTTCATCCCATCACCTGCCCTCCCGATCGATACCGCACCAACGGCTCGCACCACGCCCGAAGTCCCAGGGCGAACTCGAGCCGGTCTGGCGCCGACCCTGTGACGCTGACCGTCCCTCCATGCACACCGCGCAAGTGGTGAAACGCGCACAGCGTCGTCAGGTTCTCCGCTTCATTGCCTCCACCGGCCGAGCGGAACCGGATGTGATGCACATGCAGGTTCCGCTGCGACGTGCACCCGGGAAAGACACACTGCCAGTGGTCTCGATCGAGCACCTCCCGGTGCTTCCGACTGATGTTCTTCTTCAACCACGGGTCATCCACGTCCCAACCGTCGAGCACATGAGCGAGCATCGCCTCGAACCCCTCCGCCTCGCTCGGTAACCGCCCCGTATCCCGCTCGATCGCCCGCCGAACCGTGCACAGCACCGCCCGAAATAGCTTTACGACGTCGCTGGCCGCGTCGAACGAGATCCGGATGGGCCCTCCGAGATGCCTGGGGTGCGCACACTTCTGGCGGTCCTGATCCTCTTCCTCGGCCTGCGGTGAGGCGAACCACGCCGGATCTTCCCGGTGGCGTTCGTAGACCTCGGGATCTGCGTCACGCAGGAACTTCGCGCGCTCGACCGCCTCCTTCAACCGCACCCCGGTGACGATCTGCGCGTACGCCACCCACTCCTCCCGCCAGCCTCCGTCGAAATCACGGTCCAGGAGCGGGGCGAGCGTGTCCGCCTGACTCCAGGAGAGCGCACCATCCCGATAGGCCTCCAGAAGCGCTGGACACTGATCCCCCACCCGCTCGATCCGCAGCAGCGCCCGCAGCTTACTGGGCGACATCCCCAACAACTCACGAGCCAGGACGTCGCGAGTCGGGCGTTTGCCGCTCCACTCGTACTCCGGTGCAGTCACCTTGCGAACCAGGGCTGCGATCTGGGCATCGAGGCGCTGCTCGAGCCGTATCACTTGCCGCAGTCTCGCATCGAGCTCGAAGGCATCGGCATCGTCGAGGCCGTCCACGAGTCGGGAGAGAAACGCGGGAGCAGGCGGTGAGTCGCCCTCGACGGCAGCCGGGATCCAGGGAACGGCTTCGTTCGAAGAAGCGGCGGACGAGCGACCGTGCCCGAATTGGAAACCGTCTCGATCGTCAACGGCCTCGTCGTCCACCACCTCCAACTGCACCGGCAACGCCGCCAGCACCTCCGCCGTCACCCGCTCGAGCGCCTCACCGGCGGACAACTTCACCCCCTCGATCCGGCTCGCTTGCCGCTTCGTCCGCTGCCACTTCATCGCCAGACTGAACGGCACCGAGATCCGAACCCGAGTGTCCTTCTCCTCTTGCCCGCGCTCGATCGCACCGGCCTCGAGCGCACCCCGATCCACCGTACGCAGCTCACCCTCGAGGGTCTTCACACTCTGCTGTTCGGCATACGCGATCCAACCACGCTCGTTCTGTGTCTCGACGAACCGTGCGAGCAACCTCACCTTGCTCCACGGGAGTAGGCCCGACGCCAACGCCGCACGAAGCCTGGGCAACTCATCGAGCCGCGCGCCCACACAAGCCCAGTCCTGAACCGAGCGCGCCGATGTTCCCAGCCGCTCACGCGCGTAGTCACCCAAACGCGCGTAGCCCAACCGGCTCCACCCCTGCGTGGACACGAACCGCGCCGCCACCCGCGCCAACGCCTCGCGCAGCGGCCCCTGCGCACGAGCCAACCGAATCAGTTCGTCTTCGGCACGTTCGTCGGCCCAAACCTGCGCACTTCGCTCTACTGCATTCACTCAACGAGCATGCTCGACGCCCGTGTCAGATCCGGTCACACACCGAGAGATAGACCGAAGAATGCACCTCGCCAGCGACGGCGGTTCCTGCCTCTCGCAAACTGACGGTGAACGAAGGTTCTCGCTTTAGCGCGGTGTCTTGCCCGGAACGATCTCGCCCAGGACCGCCGCGCGCGAAGCGCCCGTGCAGCGCGGCAGGTGATTCGGGATGCCGAGCAGGGTGTTCCGGCCCATCAACGAGAACGCCATCGCTTCGGCCGCCTGGGCGGGGACACCGTGGTCGTCGAAGCGGTCGATCACGACGCCGGGTAGCGCGCGGCCGATGGCTTCGAGCATGACCGGATTGTTCGCCCCGCCCCCGCCCACAATCAGCCGATCGATCTGTTTCGCCGCGGCGTCTTCGCGCGGGAGGAGATCGCGACACGCGCGGCCGATCGACTCCGCGCTGAACTCCACGAGCGTCGCCACCAGATCGTCGAGCCCGCGTTCGACGCTGCGCGAACTCGACAGCAGGGAGCGCGCCTCGGCCGTGCCGTAACGCTCGCGCCCGGTCGACTTCGGCGGTGGCTTGGCGAGGTACTCGTCGTCGAGGAGCTTGTGCAGGAGCAGATCGTCGACCTGCCCGCGCGCCGCACGCACGCCGTCGACATCCATCGCCTCGCGCCCTTCGGTGGCCAGCGAGATCACGCCATCGATCAGCGAGTTGGCAGGCCCGGTATCGAAAGCCACGACCGAATCGGGATCCCGCGAACCCGGCAACCAACTGATGTTCGCGATGCCACCGAGGTTGAGCGCGACGCGGTTCTCGGTCGTCGCACTGAGCGCCGCCCAATGAAAGAAGGGAGCGAGCGGTGCGCCCTCTCCGCCCAGCGCCATGTCACGCGGGCGGAAGTCGGCGATCGTCGTACACCCCGTGCGCTCGGCAATCACCGAGGGATCACCGATCTGCAGCGTCGCGCGATGCTCGGGGTGGTGGGCGATCGTCTGTCCGTGCGAAGCCACGCCATCGACGCGCTCGATGTCGATCGCCGCAGCCTTCGCGGCCGCAAGCGCCGCTTCGGCGAAACGCTCCCCGAGTTCGACATCGAGGGCGGCGACTTCGCGCAACACATCCGGCCCCGGCACGCCGCCGGCGGCCAGGTTGTGGATGCGCTGCTGCAGCAGCGCGGGGTGCGCGAGGTGGGCGTGGGCGACCAGCCGAAACGGCACGGCCTCTTCCGAGTCGGGCCATTCGACGAGCGCTGCGTCGATTCCGTCCGCCGAGGTCCCCGACATCAAGCCGATCACCAACATGGCGGCATGGTAGCGGTCTGATAGCTTCAACGCGTTGTCGGCGACTCGATTGCACGGCTCTCGATCGCGCCCCTCCCACCCGAGCCCTCCGAGAGGTCCCCCCACCATGGCAGAGATTCACGGCGGTCAGATCGCGGCGCGTCAGCTTCAGGCCGCGGGCATCGACACGTTGTTCGGCGTCGTCGCCGGCCCGATGATCGAGTTGTATTCGGGCGGTCAGTCCGAAGGCATGCAGGTGATCGGCTGCCGGCACGAACTCAATGGTTGCTTCATGGCGTCGGCCTGGGGCTGGCAGAAGCAGAAGCCGGGCATCTTCGTCGCGGGCTCGGGCCCAGCGGTGACCAACTGCCTCACGCCGCTCTACGTCGCGACCGAGAGCGCGATGCCGCTGATCGTGCTGGGCGGGTCGGCCTTCTCCAACACCACCGGCGTCGGCGGCTTCCAGGAGCTCGATCAGATCTCCGCGGTGAAGTCGGTCTGCAAGTGGACCGGTCGCGTCGACACGACCGAGCGCATCGGCGAGTGGCTCCACCTCGCGATCGGCAAGGCCCTCGAAGGACGACCGGGCGGGGTCTACCTCGACTTTCCCGGCGAGGTCGTCGGCCGGCGCGTGGATGAAGATGCGGTGCAACTGCGCACTGCGGCCGACGTGACGCGACCGCATGCCGACCCAAACGTGATCGATCGCGTGGCCGACATGCTCGCGAGCGCCGAGCGACCGCTGCTGCTCGTGGGCAAGGGAGCCGCCTGGGCGGATGCCGGCCCGGCGATCCAGAAGATCGTCGACATGGGCATCCCCTACGTGTGTTCGCCGATGGGGCGCGGGACGCTGCCCGACGATCATCCGAACTTCGCCAACGCCGCGCGCTCCCAGGCGCTGGGTGGCGCCGATGCGATCGTCATGATCGGCGGTCGTTTCAACTGGATCTTCGGCATGGGTCGGCGCTTCGCCGCGGATGCGAAGATCGTGCACATCGACATCGAAGCCGAGGAGATGGCCTCGGGCGCGAACGTCGCGCTCGGTGTGGTGGCGGACGCACAGGCCGCTTCCGAACAACTCGCATCGGCCCTCGACGGTCGTTCGCTCAACGCTTCAGCCTCGAGTTGGCTCACTTCCCTGCAGGAGAAGGCGCAGAGCAACGAAGCCAGCGCGCGTCAGGCCCTGGTCGACGACTCGGTTCCGATCAATCCCTATCGCGTCGTCGCCGAGGTGAAGGATGCAGTGCCGCGCGACGCCATCATCAGCAGTGAGGGCGAGACCATCATGGGCATCTGCCGCGCCATGCTGCCCTCGTACGCGAACCGCTCGCGGTACAACGCGGGCACCACGGGTTCGATGGGCGTCGGTGCGCCCTACGTCGTCGGGGCCGCGATCGCGTGCCCGGATCGGCTCTCGATCGGCGTGCTCGGCGACTACTCCTTCGGTTCGGCCGCGATGGTGGTCGAAACCGCGGCGCGCGTCGGCGCGAAGCCCGTCTTCGTCGTGGTGAACAACGAGGGCATCGCGGGACACATGATCCAGGATCACATGCTGCCCGCCGAATCGCCGCGCATCGCGTCGCTGCTGCCCGCGCGTTACGACAAGCTCGCCGAGATGGTCGACGGCCACGCCGAGCACGTGGATACGCCCGGTGAGATCCGCCCCGCCCTCGATCGGGCCCTCGCCGCCGACAAGCTGGCCGTGGTTCACGTGCACGTGAACCCGAAGTCGACCCGGATGGGCGGCAGCAACTATCTACAGTAGGCAGCAGGCGCTCTACAGTGAGAACACGCCCAAGAGACGGAGACCCCCCATGAGTGATTCGAACAAGATGCCCCTCGAAGGAATGCTCGTCCTCGACTGGACGATCTGGCAACAGGGCCCGGTTTGCGGCGCGATGCTCGGCGACATGGGCGCCGACGTGATCAAGATCGAACAGCGCGGCACGGGAGACCCCGGTCGATGGCTCGCCGCTGCGGCGGGTGCGAGCACCCAGGATCGACCCAACTGGTACTTCGAAGCGAACAACCGCAACAAGAAGTCGATCACCCTCGACCTCAAGAAGCCCGAAGGCATCGAGGTCGTGCATGCACTCGCGGCGAAGGCCGATGTCTTCGTGCAGAACTTCCGCAAGGGCGTCGCGGGGCGACTCGGCATGGGGTACGAGGATCTCAAGGCCGTCAACCCGATGATCATCTACGCAAGCGCCACCGGTTACGGCCCCGAAGGCCCCGACAGTGCGGAGCCGAGCTTCGATCACCTGGGGCTCGCGCGTTCGGGCATCATGAATGCCGTCGGCGAACCGAACATGCCTCCGCTCGGCGTGTCGGGCGGCATCGCGGACCAGATGGGCGCGATCATGATGGCCTACGGGATCATGACTGCGTTGGTGTCACGAGAACGCCATGGCGTCGGACAGGAAGTACACGCCTCCCACCTCGGTTCGATGAGCTACCTGCAGGGGCTCTCGCTCTCGATGAAGCTGATGGCCGGCATCGCGATGCCGCGAACCTTCCGCGCCCAGGCGTTCAATCCCCTGTGGAATCACTACGAATGCGCCGACGGACAGTGGATCGCCCTCGCGATGTTGCAGCCCGATCGCTACTGGGCCGATGTCGCACGTTTGATCGAGCGGCCGGAACTCGCGACCGACCCGCAGTACGCCACGATGGAAGAGCGCGCGAAGGTGGGGGCCGAGGTCGTGGCGATGCTCGACCAAGCCTTCAAGAGCAAGCCCCGCGACGAATGGTTGAAGCTCTTCCGCGAAGACAAGAGCGATCTCATCTACACGATCGTGAACACCGTCGACGACCTACCCGACGACCCGCAGGTGCGACAGAACGGCTATGTGGTCGACTTCGACCATCCCCAGCACGGCCCTACGGGCATGGTGGGCATCCCGGTGGAGCTCACCGAGACCCCCGGCTCCGTGCGCACCGCCGCCCCCGAACTCGGCCAGAACACGGAGGAAGTGCTGATGGACGTGCTGGGATGGGAGTGGGACCGCATCGAGGCGTTGCGCGAAAAGGAAGTCATCTGACGCACTCCCGGCCCGCGCGCGTATCCCCAAGATGAGGGATATCCGCGGGGTTTCGCCGTGGGGCATACTGATGCGGTCGTGAAACTCCCCCGCATCCTGCTCGTCGAAGACGAAGAACACACGCGCACACACCTCGCGCGGGTGATCGATGGCGACCCCCGCCTCGACCTCGTGGCCAGCGTCGGAACCTTCGAAGAGGGGCTGCGCGAACTCGAGGCGCAGACGCCCGAGGTCCTGATCACCGACATCGAACTCCCCGACGGAAACGGCCTCGATCTGATCCGGCACGTTTCGGAGAAGGAGCTCGAAACCCTGCCGATGGTGATCACGGTGTTCGGCGACCAGGCCACCGTGACCCGCGCACTCGAAGCCGGCGCCCTGGGTTACCTGCTGAAGGACGGCACGGCCGACTACCTCGTGCGTTCGACCCTCGAACTGCTCGAAGGGGGTTCGCCGATCAGCCCGCCGATTGCGCGCTACCTGCTCGGTCGTTTTCGCGAAGAGCGCGACTCCCCCTTCGACGCGGCGGAGCGCCCGCCGCAGCCGGACGAAGACGCGCCCAAGCTCTCGGAGCGCGAGAACGAGGTGCTCGAATTCCTGGTCAAGGGCTTCACCTACGCCGAGACGGCGGAGCACCTCGGCGTCACCTCCCACACCATCGCGACCCACGTGCGCCGCATCTATCGCAAGCTCGCGGTTCGCTCGCGCGCGGAGGCGGTCTATGAAGCCCTGCAGCTCGGGCTCGTTCGCGATCGCTAGGCGCGCCCGGGTGGTGCTGGCTCTGGCCGGCACCGTCTGGCTCGGTTGTTCCATGGCCGAGGGCAGCGCGGATGTGCATTCGCTCGCGACCGCAGACCGTCAGTTCGTCGGTGATGACGGCCATGCAGTCGGTCCCGCGGGAGAGCGGGAGCTGCCGGACCGATGGTCGATGCGCCAGCGCCGCGACTTCGCGGCGGCGCGTTACGCCACGCGATTCCAGCTCGACACCGTTCCCGAGGTACCGTGGTCGGTCTACCTCGCGCGCGCGGACACGAATGCGATGGTGTCGGTGAACGGGGTATCCCTCGGTGGCGTCGGGCGACTCGAACCGCCGCTCTCGCGCATGCGGTTCTACCCGATGTTGCGCGACATCCCGCCGGAGGTGTTGCGGCGCGGAGTGAACGAGATCGCGATCGCGCTCTACGTCGAGCCGACTTCGGGCGGCTCGCTCTCGAAGATCGAGGTCGGGCCGAAGTCGATCCTGGCAGGCCGCCATGCCGTGCGTCACTTCCTGCAGATCACCTGGCTGCAGATCTCGGGGTTCTGCGCCGCGATTCTCATCGTGGTCGTCGCCGCCGTCTACGGCGGACGCGGGCGCGGCACCTCCTATCGATGGTTCCAGGTCTCGGTCGGCCTGTGGATCCTGTTCCTGTCCGAGAACTGGATCATCGACGCCCCGATCGCGCCGCAGTATTGGGAGGCCGCGACCAACGGCGCCTTCTACCTCGCGATCTGGGCGATCCTGCTCGGCTTCCATCGCGCCCTCGAAGGGCCGCGGCCGCGGATCGAACTCGGCATCCTGATCGGGATCGTGCTCGCCATTGCATCCCTCGCACTCGCTCCGGCGCATTGGGTGTGGCTGCTGCGGGCGGCCTTCGGCGTCGGGATCTGTCTGGTGGCGGTCTACTCCGTCAAGTTCCTCAAGGGAACCGAAGTCGGACAGGAATGGGTGTTGAACCGGCACCAACTCGCGGGCGGCGTCGTCGGGATCCTCGCTGGCGTCCACGACATCGCCTCCGGTCCCTACGGTTGGCCCCTGAGTGGCTACTGGCTCGTGCAGCACGCGGGATCCTTCGCCGTCTTCTTCTTCCTGGGCGGCATCGTTCGCCATCTCGTGATGAGTGTTCGCGAGTCGAGCCTGCTGGGCCGCGACCTCGGTGCCCGGGTGGCGGATCACGAAGCCGAACTCGCCGGCCGCTTCGCGCGCATTCGCGCGATGGAGAGCGCGCGCATGCTCGACAAGGAGCGCGCACGGCTCACTCGCGGCCTGCACGAGGGCGTGGGCAGCGTCCTGATGTCGACCATCGCGAGCGTCGAAGCCCGCGATCCCGAGCCTCGCGGAGCGCCGGCCGTCGTGGCCGATCGCATCCGCGACGCGCTCGACGATCTGCGCCTGGTGATCGATTCGCTCCGCCCCGACGAAGCCCTGCTCGACATGCTGGCGCGGCTTCGTTCGCGCCTCGCAGCCCGCTTCGATCGCCGTGGCATCCAGATCGCCTGGCGCGTCAACGACATCCCGATGTTGCGCGGCTTCGAGCCCGAACACGCGTTGGTGCTGTTGCGCATCCTGCAGGACGCCTTTCGCGCGACGGAACGCGCGGGTGGGGTTCGCGTCGTCACCGTGCGCACGGGGAGCGAAGAACGCAACCGTCGCGAAGGGATCTACGTCGAGATCGAAGACGACGGCGGCACCGCGGGAACCCCCAGCGAGGTGACGGCCATGCGCGAGCGGGCCACGACCATCGGCGGTGAGATCACGATCGCGCACGAAGACCCGGCGACGCGAACGCGTCTGTGGCTTCCGGTGGATCTCCCCGAGGTCTCGCGCGCATGACGAGGTCGCGAAGGCCATCTCGGTTGCGCGGCGCCATGCGACGCGCTCTGGTAGCGGCGTCCACGGGTGCGCTACTGACCCTCGGTTGCGGCGTCGCCGACCCCGATGTCGACGTCATCGAACTCGATCGCGCCAGCTTGCGCTTGAGCGATTCGATCGTCCCCTCGGAAGTGAAGCTGCCCCATCGCTTCAGCGCGGCGGATCGCGCGATTTCGAACGGGGGTCGTTATCGCTTCTCCTTCGAGATCGACGAGATGCCGGGCGAACCCTGGGCGGTCTACCTGCCCGAGCTGCGCATGAATGCCGTCGTCCACCTGAACGGGGAGAGGATTGGTGACGGCGGTTCGATCGCCGAGCCCGTCGCGCGGAACTGGAACCGACCGCTGCTCTTCCTCGTGCCACGCGGCGTTCTGCGCACGGGCGAGAACCGACTCGACGTACGCCTCTACGCCAGCCCGACCTCGACCCCGCGGCTCGCACGTGTGCACGTGGGTCCCGAGCGACACCTGTGGAGTGCACATGCGCGCGCCGTGTTTCGGCACATCACTGTGCGACAGATCTCGGTGGTCTTCCTCTGGTTGATCGCCCTCGCCACCGCAGTGCTCGCGGTGCGTGGCGCCGCTCCCCTTTCGAGCCTGTGGCTCGGGGCCACCGCAACGTTGATCGGCTTCGGACAGCTCGACGGATTCATACGCGACATCCCCGTCTCCACGCTCGCGTGGCAGGTCACCAATACCGTCGCCTACCTGGCGGGGATGGTGTGCTTCGTGGTGAGCGTGCATCGACTGGTCGGGGTTCGTGCACCGCGCTTCGAAGCCGCGCTGGCGGGCCTCGCCGCGCTGGTCGCGATCGTCTCGGCGACCGTGGCCTCGGAGTACTTCGTCGCCACCACCACCGGCATCCTGTCGTCGAGCGCAGCCATCCTCGCCTACGCGTTGTGGCGCGGCTATCGCAGTGGCAGCGGTGGCATTCGACGCGCCGTCGTGATCTTCACCCTCGTCCTGCTTTCCCTAGGCGCCGTCGACGCTGCCCACGCGCTATCGGAAAGCACAGCCGTTGCGCCGCGGGCCACGGGGCTCGTCCCCGTCGTGGTCGCCGCCTTCACCGGATGGATGCTGCTCGAAACCCTGCGCCAGATCCTCGATCGAAACGATCAACTCAACGCGGAACTCGACCGTCGTATCGCACATCGCGAGAGCGAACTGGCTCGCAGCCACGAACGCCTGCGCGCCATGGAACGAAGCGCCACCCTCGCGGGCGAACGAGGTCGCCTCGTGCGCGAGATGCACGACGGCCTGGGCAGCCTCCTGGTCTCGACTCTGGCCCTCGTCGAGGGCGGCGAACAGCGCGGCGCCGTCATCGCCGACGCGCTTCGCGAAGTGCTCGACGAGATGCGCTTGATGCTCGACTCCCTCGAACCCGACGAAGACGACCTCGCCGCCCTGCTCGGCCGGGTGCGTGCCCGACTCTCCCCGCGACTCGCACGCGCCGGATTGCGGGTCGACTGGCAACTCCCCCACGACGAACGCATGCCCCCGCTCGAACCCACGACCCTGCACCACGTGATGCGGATCGTTCAGGAAGCGATCGGCAACGTGATCCGCCATGCCGAGGCGGGAACGATCGCGATTCGCACCCATCTCGAGGCCCGCGGCGAAGCGCCGGGCATCGCCATCGAGATCCACGACGATGGCAAGGGTCTTCCACCCGGTGCCGGAGCGAGTCGCCGCGGCCTCGCCCACATGAGGAAGCGTTCGGACGACATCGGCGGCCAACTCGAATTCGACTCGTCGACCGACGGTACACGCGTCAGACTCTGGTTCCCGATTGCCACGAGCGACGCCTGATCTCTCAGCCACATCGACTGGATTCAAATCCAGTTGATGGTCAGTTGCGGAGTCGAAGATGCCCTGCGCGCTTCTTCCGCCCATCCGGTAGCGTCAGGCGCATCAAGGCCCGGGAGGCGATCGCGATCATGCCCGCAAATAGGATGAAACGGCTGCCGGTGCTCGATACGGGAACCTCGGTCGCGGACTCGATCGTCGCAAATGACAGGTTGCTGATCTCCACCTCCGAATCGGTGGGATTGAAGAAAGTATCGACGCGAAAGGAAATAGGGTACGCACCAGCCGGGAAGGTCTCACTGAGCACGATCGTGTGAGACTCGGCGCCAGTCGGAGCGTACCGTTCGTCGCGGCGCAGAACCTCTTCCCCGGCGAATCGTACCGATAGCCATCCTTGGGCGCTGCCTACAAACCGAGTCTCGAACTGGATTGCATTAAACGGTTGTGGAGAGGCAACGTTGCTCACCACCCAGGCGGGGGATTGGGTGCGAATCCGAAGCGTCGGGGAGAGTGGGTTCGACGTCGTGACCCAACTCGCAACGCCCTGTGCGAGATCGAACAGGAAAGCCCCCATGAAACTGGCGGTCCGCACGTAGTTCACCACACGCATGCTTTGCGTACCGAGTTCCTCGTGCTCCCCTCGGCTTAGCGACACCCCGCCATGGGTTGGGAGGCTCCCCATTTCCTGGGATCTCGCGAATCCCCATCCCGCGGACGCTGGTGAATCAGGTGCCTTGGTTGACGCGAGGTACCAATTCCATGGGAAAGCGTGTCGCTCCACGGGATCGATACTGCTGGACAAGCCGGTGAGCACCAAGTTGTACGCGTAGTCGAGATGATTATCGGTTCGGTCGACCCAGAACGGTTGACTCGGATCGGGCGCCGCAAACCCGTCGACGTACTGCTCGGACCAGGTTGATGTGTCGCCGAGATGGGATGGAGCATGTCTCCAGTCTACGTACGAATCCAAGAACGTGGTGTGAATCGTCACGCCCGGGCCCTGGACGCGATCTGCGATCGCCTCGATCAGCCAGCTTCCAGCACTGTGACCGATCAAGTGATATCGGGAGTATCCGGCCAGGTTCGCGTAGAACTCACCAACGCGCTGGCCGATCTCGCTCGCCCTTCGTGCAGCGGGCGCAGGGAATCGGTGGGTGGCTGCACTCGTCCAGTGATACGGAACGACGTCCCACTCGTCGTCAACACCTTGCTCCTGAAGGCGAGCCGCGATCTCTGAGGCCATCTCATCGATCCACGCCGAGCTTTCCCCGCTCGGGAGCCAACCGTGAGTGATGAAGACGAGTCCATCGACTGTACTCGGAGGACTATCGGGAAGTTGCCCCCCCTGGCTTTGGCCCTCATCCGCGGCAATCGGCGGGAAGAAAACCGATTGGGGAGGCGCCTCTGCGACATACGGAATGTCGTCGATGCGAAACGCATTGTCGCTACGAGATCCCGTCACGTGGATGGCGCCGTCCTGGACGACTTCGAGGTATGTCGGCCCATCGAGTGGATTCCCAGCTCCGTCGCCCATAGCGTCGGCCAGCTCGGTGATCGAACCACCCGGGCTGATTCGAAATAAGTTGTCGCTGTCGTAACCAGACACGTAGACGTTGCCACTGAGATCGACATCAATGCCCCACGGGCCAAGCAAGAAGTTCCCGGCGCCGTCCCCGTGGAAGTCGACTATTTCGGTGATGGTCCCGTCCGGTGTGATTCGGAAGACATTGCTGTGCACGTATCCGGGAACGTATACGTTTCCACTCGCGTCGACGGCAACATCCCGTGGGTAGTGGAACTCGGTCGATCCATTGCCCGTGTAGTCGATCAGTTCGGTGATGACCCCGTTCGGTGTAACGAGGAACACATTGTCGCTCGTGTAGCCCGCAACATATAGGTTGCCGACGGAATCAGTGGTTACTCCAGTTGGATTGACGAGAATGTTTCCCGCCCCGTCACCGCTGTGGTCGATCACCTCACTGATCGAACCACCTGGTGCAATTCTGAATACGTTGTTGCTCAGGTATCCCGCAACGTAGAGATTTCCTGATGAGTCGACCGCTAGCTGCTGAGGTGCATTGAGCGGATTGCCCATCCCATCGCCGCTCGCATCAATGATCTCCGTAATCACACCCAGGGGATCGATTTTGAACACGTTGTCCGTGCTTCCGCCTGCGACGTACAAATTGCCCGAGGAGTCCGTGGCGACGCTGGGTGGTTCACCGAGCAAGTTACCCATACCGTCACCGGTCCCATCGATTCGCTGCGCGATGGCACCCCCGGGCGCAATCTCGAATAGATTGTCGCTGTAGCCCCCCGCGATGAAAGTCCACCCGGCCGCGTTGCTTGCGATTCCGAACGGTCCGTCGAGCGGGTGACCCTGCCCATCCCCGGTCGAGTCGATCAGCTCCGTGACCGCCGCAGACCTCGACGCCTGCGCCGCGAGCAGCGCGATCATCAACACCAATGCGATGGCGGAAATTCGAGGAAGCACAGTGGACGCTCCGACGTTCTCACGCACATGGTCGCACGGTCGAGGCGAACCTACCCAGGAGAAGCCGTCGCGCTGACTCGTTGCCTACTGCCCGAAGGAGCGGGGACCGCCAAGCAGTTCGTGGGCGGCTATCGGGGGACTCGGCACAATCCCTCTCTCTACCCCCTCCCGTTGACAGAACACCTTTCCACCCGAATACTGCGCCGGTCTTTTTCGGCCCGGAGGGGTGGTCTCGGTTCTGTACCGATCGGTCTGCGCTCAGCCCTTCGATGTTCCGGGTCATCCCCGTTTGGACCGCCTCCCCCCTTTGCCCCCTGTGTGTGCCGAGGCTGGCGGAATCATTGGAGAAATCTGCGATGAACGATGCCTCTCGGACGCAGGGTTGGGCGATTTGTATTGGCGCGGGAGTGCTCGCGCTGCTCTTCGTGATCGGAGTGTTGAACGGGAGCTATCTCGCGCTGGCGATTCCCGTGGCGATCCTGACCCTCTTCGTGCTCGGGCTGATGGGCTGGGTCGGGTACACGATCGCGACGATCCAGGTCGAGGCGGATCCGGTTCCGGAACTCGACGAGGAGCTTCCCGAGGCGGGCGAGGCTTCATCGAGCTGATCGAATCCGAAGCGCCGCGCAATCGAAGCGTGGCCATCCCCTGACGGTTCGGCGCACACCCCTTTCCGCGTCGACCAGCACCGCGCCCCACCCCCCGAGGAGAGAATTCTTGCGCATCGCGCTCTTCACGTATCGCGGCAACATGTTCTGTGGCGGTCAGGGGATCTATGCCGCCTACCTCGCCAAGGAATGGAAGAAGGCGGGGCACGACGTGCACGTCTTCGCCGGGCCGCCCTACCCCGAACTCGAACCGGGCATCCCGCTGCACAAGATCCACAACGACAACGTCTTCGGGCTCGAGCATCCCGACTACTTCGATCCCGAACGCCCCTTCTCTCTGCTGCGCCCGCTCTCGCTCTGGGAGCTCGGCGTGTCGAAGATGGGCGTCTTCCCCGAGATGCAGACCTTCGGCTTCCGCATGATGATGCGCTGGAAACAGTTCCAGGAGAAATACAAGTTCGACGTCGTCTTCGACAACCAGACGCTGTCGTGGGGGCTGCTGGCGATCCAGGCGATGGGCGTTCCCGTGATTTCGGTGATCCATCACCCACTGCACATCGATCGCGAAGCCGACTACACGATCGATCCGCGGCTGATCAAGAAGATTCGCCGCACCCTCTACTTCCCGCTCTTCATGCAGGAGCGCGTGGCGCCACGGCTCTCGACCATCGTTACGGTGAGCGAAGCGTCGCGAACAGAGATCGAGCGCTACTTCGGGATCCCGGAGAAGAACATCCCGGTCGTCTACAACGGCACGGACACCGACATCTTCCACCCGTGTGAGGTGCAGAAGGACGCCGACCTGCTCTTCGTCGGTCGCACCGAGGATCGCAAGAAGGGCATCGGCACGATGATCGAGGCGCTCTCGATGCTGCCCGAACACATCACGCTGAAGATCGTCGATGGGCGCATTCCCGAAGACGGCCTGGTGCCGCGGCTGATCCGCAAGTACGACCTGCACGATCGCGTGAAGATCGTCGACCGCATGCTCACCCGCGAAGAGCTCGTGCGCGAGTACTCGACGGGGCGCGCCGCGATCGTTCCCTCTTTCTTCGAAGGCTTCGGTTTCCCGGCGAGCGAGGCGATGGCTTGTGGCTTGCCCGTGATCGCGAATGCGGCGGGTGCACTGCCCGAAGTGGTCGGCGCCGACGGACGCACGGGACGCCTCGTCCCGGCCCGCGATGCCGCTGCAATGGCGCAGGCTGCGCGCGAGATCCTGCTCGAGCCCGGCAAGGCGGAGGAGATGGGGCGCGCCGCAAGGCGACGCGTCGAGAACGTCTTCCGCTGGGACGACGCCGCCGCGAGTCTCGCGGAAGTCTTCGAGGACACCCTCCGTGCTACTCACCGTCGATCTCGAGCAGCTTGACGTCAGAGAGGGCCACCTCGCCCTCGACGCCGGTTGCGGTGAAGGCCGCCACTGCTTCGGCATGCTCTCGCGCGGGGCGCGGGTCATCGGCTTCGATCTCGACTTCGCCGCCATGCGCGATGCGAGCAAGCGTCTGCGCAAGGAAGCCAGCGAAGCCAGGAGCCTCGGCGAGATGGCCCAGGGCAACATCTACAAGTTGCCCTTCCCCGACGCGACGTACGACCGCGTGATCTGCTCCGAGGTGATGGAGCACGTGCACAGCTATGTCGATGCCGCGCGCGAACTCGCCCGTGTGACCAAACCCGGCGGCAAGCTCGCGATCACGATCCCCACCGAAACCAGCGAGCACCTCTATCTCCGCATGGGCGACGAGTACTTCGAAAGCCCGGGCGGGCACATCCGCATCTTCAAGCCGAAGGAACTCGCCAATGCGTTGGCGAAGGCCGGGCTCTCGACAACGGGCGTCGGCTTCGCCCACGGCTTCCACACCCCCTACTGGGTGCTGCGGTCGATCATGCATCTGCCCAATGCCGACGAGTCGGCGTTGGTGCGTGCCTATCGGGTCTTCCTCATCCGCGCGACCGGAAGCCGGCTGATGGATCGCGTCGAGAAGTGGCTCAACTACATCTGCCCGAAGAGCCTGATCCTCTATGCTGAGAAAGCCGAAAAGCCCGCCCGCGCGCGGTACTGAACGGGGCGACGATGGCCCGCAAGACGCGTCTCTGTTTCGTGGCCTATCGCGGCAACATGAATTGCGGCGGCCAGGGGGTGTATCTCTGGTTCCTGTGTCGCGAACTCGCGGCCCTGGGATTCGAGGTCGACGTCTTCGTCGGCCCGCCCTACCCCGATCCGATGCCCTTTGCAGCGCGCGTGCAGCGCCTCGAGAACCAGGAGCACTGGGCGAAGTGGTTCACGCATGACTACGGGGGAATGATCCCGAAGCGCAACCCGTTGGCTGCGCTTTCACCGATGAACTTCTATGAACTCGCGGCGAGTCGGTTGGGGTTCCTGCCCGAACCCTTCGCCTTCAGCATGCGGGTGTTTCGAACCCTCGCCGCGCGCATGCGCGAAGGCGAACGCTGGGATCTGATCCACGACGTACAGTGCCTGGGCTACGGACTCCTGGGGCTGCGAGCACTCGGCATTCCCGTCGTGACCACGGTGCACCACCCGCTCACGGTCGACCGCCGTGCATCGTTCATTCGCGACACGAACCTCACCGAAGCCCTCGGCACGATGCAGTTCTATCCGATTGGCATGCAGTCGTTCGTCGCGCGGCGCATCGATCGCGTGCTCACCTCTTCGGAGTGCAGTGCAGGACAGATCGCAGCCGACTTCGGTGTCCCTCGCCAGCAGATCAGGAACGTGTGGAACGGCCTCGATACCGACCTCTTCTCTCCGGACGCGAGCGTCGCACGCGATCCCCACAAGGTGCTCTGCGTGGGGCGCGCCTCCGATCCCAACAAGGGGATCCGCTCACTGATCGAAGCCATCGCGCAGACCGATGCCTCCACCCGACTCACCCTGATCGACAACGACCATCCCGAGAACGAGGTCTTCAAGTGGGCGCGCGCGGCCGGGGTGATCGATCGCATCGAGGTGACCGGACGCGTTCCCCAGCAAGAGCTGATCCGTCACTATCGGAGCGCGTCGTTGGTCGCGGTGCCGTCGCGTTACGAGGGCTTCGGCCTACCGGCCGTGGAGGCCATGGCGTGTGGAACGCCGGTCGTTGCGTGCGAAGCCGGTGCGCTACGTGAAGTGATGCAGCAGGCGGGCGGAGGCATCACGGTGCCGATCGACGACAGCAAGGCATTGGCGCACGGGATCGACGAACTGATGGGCCACCCCGAGAGACGCCAATCGCTTGGCGAAACCGGTCGCCGCAAGGTGTGCGACGTCTTCTCCTGGCCGCGCATCGCGAGACGAACCGCCGAGGTCTATGCCGAGGTACTCGAAGAGCGGTGCCGCCAGGTCGAACGGCGCGCCTAGATGGATCGCCGCGGTTGCCCCACCACCACGATCACGTCGGCCAACACCGGTGCCGCGCGCGCACACGCGTCGAAGCCCCTCACGCACGCATTCGCCGCAGACGCGGGAAGCCAGCCCAGGAAATCCGCCCAACCCGGCATCCCCCAACCCATCGAGAGCCCCTTGAAATCGCGCAGGATCAGGTGGCGACTCGCCTGCTCGCGAATCAGGTCGACTTCGTAGCGGGTGAAGTGATCGCTCGGCGCGTCGTAGCCGCGCCGCTCGCGAATCGGATCCCATCCGAGGATGTCTTCGCGAAAGTCGTCCACCGCGCGGCCGACGCGACAACTGAGCGATTCGAAGTTGGCGATCGCGAGCACGACGCGACCCTCGGTCGAAGTCACGCGCGCCATCTCGGCGATCGCCGCCTCGGGCGTATCGAAGTGATCCATCGCGCCCTTGCAGATGCAGGCATCGAAAGAGCCCGTGGCGAACGGCAGACGGTCGGCCCAACACTGCACCCAACGACTCGACTGCTCGACCTTCTTCTCCTCGGCGAAGAGCTTCGCCATGCCGATCATGCGCCGAGAGGGCTCGGCACCGATCGCGTCGGCGCCGCGCACCGCCATCGCGATCGTGTCCTGGCCGACACCACTCGCGACATCGAGCACCCTTCGGCCCGGTCCCGGAAGTGCCGCGTCGAGCGTCGCCTGGGTCATCCGTTCAAAGAGGTACTCGCTGTCTCGCGACATCGAGGTGGGGATGACGTCGCTCATATCTCGGTCGAGGTCGACTACACGCATGGCGCGGCACGTTAGCAGCAGGCTCTGGCGGCGGCCGCTGCTTCCCGGGATCGGCCACCCGCAACGAATCCGTGCGGTCCCGGGCACTTGGCGCCGTTTTTGCCGGACTTGCCTGTCGCGCCTGCCGCCGGGTGCGGATACCTTGGCCGCCAGTCCGATGGCCGATCTCTCCGACTCGAACGCACCGTTACCCGACGGTCGGGCTCGCCCGAACCGGCTGCCGGACCCCCCTGCCGAGACCGAGGGAATCCTCGCCCGGCTCTGGTCGTTCCGCTTCACCATCGGCGCGATCGCGGTCTTCCTCCTTCTATACATGGTCACGGTTCGCGTACTCGAGGACTATCTGTACGAGTACTTCGAGGGCGTGGTTGAGTCGGCGCTCCAGGTACAGGACCACAACCGCTCGATCGTCTACCAGATCCAGTACAACGTCGCCGGGTATACCCGAAACTCGCGGTGGGTATCACTCGGAGGCGTGAGGGTCTCTCCAATGGTCCTCGCGAAGGATGGAGTCACACTCCTCTATGTCGCGGGCCGCGCCCCTCAGCCCCCACCCGCGCCCATCTCGCTGCGCGAGGTCGTCGCGGAAGCCGAACGATTGCTCCCCGCGACCTATGTCTTGAACGTCTCGCTTCCGCACAGCTCACCCCTCGCCACCACGATCCTCATCTTCTACGCCCTGGTCGCCCTCCAGGCACTCTGGATTCGGAGCGTACGTACGAACCGCAAGCAACAGCAGTTGCTGGCCCACGCTCGCGCGGAGCGCGATGGAACCGAAGCTCGTTCGCGTTCGATCGAACGAGAACTCGAGGGGATGCGCAGCCAGCTTTCGAGCATCGAGCCAACCGAGCCCGAGCAACTGAGCGAGGTGAACGAACTGCGCGAAGAACGCAAGGGGCTGGAAGCACGTCTCGCGGTCCTCGAAACCCGCGAACTCGAACTGCGCGAATCGGCGGCGCGCGCAAGCGAACTCTCCCAGGAGATCAGTGCCCTCGAAGATCTCCTCGAAGAAGCCAGCGACGACCTCGCTGCGCGCGACAGCGAGATCGGCGAACTCCAGAAGAACCTGCGTCGCGCGGCCAAGGACGCAGCGAGCGGCCATGGGGGAAAGCAACGCGAGAGCGAAGCGATCGCGAAGCGCTTTTCGACCCTCTACCCCAACCTCGAAGTCGACGACCGCGCATTGCAGGACATCGTCGCCCTGCGCGACGAGACCATGAAGCTCAAGTGCGAAGAGAAGCTCAAGCGACTGAACGACGAGGCGGACAACATGTCGGTACGCCGCAAGGTGGGCGGCCTGCCTCCGCATCTCACCATCTTCGAGATGGGCTTCGCGGGCAAGGGCCGCCTCTACTACACCAAGGGCAGCACCCGACGCTTTCGCGTGCTCAACGTGGGTGCGAAGAACACGCAGAACGCCGCGATCGAATACCTGCGCAAGTTGTGAGCGGGTCAGAGACCGGCTTGCACGACCTGCGCCAGCGCCTTGCGCAGCGCTTCCTTGAGCGACGCGTCGTCCCAAGGCTTCGGAAGTGGTGCCGCAAGGCCGAGTCGATCGAGGTCGTTCGGATCGACGGCGTGAGGCCCGCCGGTGATCAACAGCCGCGCGGCCCAGGGTTGCCTGCGCGCGACTTCTTCGAGCAACTCGGTCCCCCGCATGCCGGGCATGGTCTGGTCGCAGAGTACGAGGTCGATGCGTTGGGTATCGAGCCAGGCCAGCGCGGGCCCGGGGCCTCGCGCGGTTAGCAGCGCGTAACCTTCGCGACGCAGGCAGCGGCGCAGTGCAGAGAGGATGTTGGGTTCGTCGTCGACGATCAGAACGGTCGGCAGGTCGTCGGGAGTTCTCGGCTCGAACATTCAGCCCGGCCCCCCGGTCGCGAGGTGCGAAGCTGGCGCTTCGCCCACGATCGCAACCCGCGCACCTTCGGGCGGTTCGGGCAGGAAGATCGAAAAGGTGGTCCCCACGCCCGGCTGGCTCGACACGCGGAGCGCTCCCCCGTGTCGCTCGACGATTCCGTAGGAGGTCGAAAGCCCGAGCCCCGTGCCCGTACCGACTTCTTTCGTCGTGAAGAAGGGCTCGAAGATGCGTTCCTGGACCGCGGGCGGGATGCCCACGCCGTTGTCCTCGATCTCGATCCAGATGCCGCCGTCGCCCGGCCGAGTCCGCACGTGAACCTCCCCCGCGCCTCCGGCCTGCTCCCCGCGTTCGGCGACCGCCTGACACGCGTTCATCAACAGGTTCAGCACCACCTGTTTGATTTGCATCGGGCGACAACGAAGCCGCGGGAGCTCCCCATAGTCGCGCACCAAATTCACGTCGTGTCGCGTCATCGTCCAAACGATGTTGGCCGTCGATTCGATGCACTCGTTGATGTCGGCCCGCGCGATGCGCTCGTCATCCGCGCGAGAGAAGCCCCGCAGGTCGCGCACGATGTGGCGAATGCGTTCGGTCCCCTCTTGGCTCTCCTCGACCGCCTTGCGCAGATCGCTTCGCACGTAGTCGAGATCGATCTGTTCAGCGGCCTCTCGCAGGCCAGTCGAGGCCCGCTCGACCGCTTCGCGGTCGGCCCCGCGCGCGATCGCCTGTTGCAGGTTGTCGACGGCCTCGAACACACGGTCGAGATCCTGCAGGTATTCACCCAGCTGAAAGAGGTTCGCGTGGATGAAGCCCACCGGATTGTTGATCTCGTGGGCGACACCGGCTGCGAGCTGGCCGATCGACGCCATCTTCTCGCTCTGGGTGACCTGACGTTCGAGCTGTTTGATCTCGCTGAGATCGTGGAGCACCACCACGGCGCCGCGCGTTCGCCCCGGCGCATCTCGCAAGGCACTGCACGAAACAGCGACGGGGATGCTTCGCGCGTCTCCCGCGACGATCGCACTCTCGGCCCCCTGGATGCGCTCGCCGCTCTCGAGAGCCGTGAGAAGCTGCGCAGCACGGGTGTCACCCGAAACGAAGCACTCCGCCAACGGCCGCGCACTCAGGCCCCCGGGGCCCAACTCGAACAAGCGCTCGGCCATCGGGTTCGCGAACTGGACACGACCCGCCTCGTCGACCACGAGCAGGGCGCTGTTCATGCTCTGGACGAGGTTCGCGTTGTAGCGCTGCAGTTCGTCGATGCGTTCGGCCTGACGTTCGCTCGCCGTCACGTCGTTCAAGATGAGAAGGACGCGGCCCTCGTCGTCGAGCTTCTGGGCCTGGACGTCGTAGGCGCACGTGAGCCTCCCGTTCTCGTGCAGCCGTGCGCGACGCGATCCCACGGGATCGCCACGGCGCGCCGAGGCGACGAGATCGCCGAGCGCCGCATCCCGGTACAGAGCCTCGGGAAAGACCTCGGCGACGTCGCGCCCCGTTGCCTTCGACGGCGCCAGGGAAAACAAGCGAGAAGCCTCGGGGTTGATGCTGACGATGTGATCGTCCCCCGCGACCACCACGAGGGCCGCGGGCAATCGATTCACGATCGCGTCGTTGAGGCCTTCGAGCCACTCGACGTGTCGCGCCACGCGCCCGCGTTCTCGTTCGACCCGCCAATCGCGAACGAGTTCGAGCGCGCTCTCGCACAGCACGTGTGCGAAATCAGGGCCCCGGCAGACGCATTGATCGGCACCGGCGCGAAACAGACGCAGGGCAAACTCGTCGTCGCGCTCGGGCAGGATCGCGAGGAGCGGTGGACCGAAACCCGCGAGGCGATCGAGGGTTCGCAGGAGTTCGCCCTCGCCCATCGCAGAAACTTCGAGCACGACGAGGTCGAGCCCTTCGGGCGCAAGATCCTTCGCGATGTCCTCACGCCACGAGCGGCGCTCGATGCGCGCCTCTTCGCCGAGCCGTTCGAGAACCGCGCTCGCGCACGACGAACCGCTTTCACGCGCTTCGCCCATGTCGCCCAAGACGACGATGCGCACGGTCGTGGCATGCGGCTGCGCGGCCATCCCGGTCCCCCCGAACCCAGGTGATGTGGTGATGATCGAATCCGATCGGTGAACGATCGTCAATCGACCAATGATCGACCCTGTTTCTTCGCGGGGGGTGGGTTGCGAACGCCGCGACTCTAACGGATCTCTCGGCTTCTTTCGATCCTCGCACTTCACCACCCCGCGTTCGCATGGCGCGGTGCGGCATTCACACACCATCGATCGCGATCTTTCAATGTGAACGGAACGCGTCCATTCGCGCCTCGGCGCCTTGAAGCCGCGAAACTTGCCGTCTAGACTCGTCAGCCGCCCCCCTCCGCATGTCGGAGAAGCGTCCTGCGAAAGTCTCACGTACTCGTCGTCGACGATGAGGAGCTGTATCGGCGGGCGCTCGAGCGCATCCTCGCTCGTGTCGGCCACAACGTCTTGATGGCACGCGACGCGGCCGAAGCCATGGCCGTGGTGTCGTCACAGCCCGTGGATCTGGTGCTGTGCGACATCAAGATGCCCGGCATCAACGGTCTCGAACTCGTGCGTCAGATCCATGACGTCGAACCCGACCTGCCCTGCATCGTGATCACGGGGTACAGCTCTCCCGAGAACTCGATCGAAGCCCTGCGCGCCGGTGCCTTCTGGTATCTCGAAAAGCCCTTCGAGCAGGAACGCCTCGACGTGATTCGCCGCCTGGTCGACCAGGCGATCGAACACGGTCGGTTGAAGGCCGAAAACCGCGCGCTCCAGAGCCAACTGCGCACGAAGTACAAATTCGACAACATCGTCGGCAAGAGCCAGGCCCTGCAGGAAGTGCTCACCGTCGTCGAACGCGTGGCGAATACCGACAGTACGGTGCTGATCACCGGTGAGTCGGGTACGGGCAAGGAGTTGATCGCCCGCGCACTCCACTACAACAGCGCGCGTGCCGACCGCATGCTCGTGACGGTGAACTGCGGCGCGATCCCCGAAGAACTGCTCGAAAGCGAGCTCTTCGGCCACGTGAAGGGCGCCTTCACGCATGCCGTACATTCGCGAGAAGGTCGCTTCGCGCTGGCCGATGGCGGCACGATCTTCCTCGACGAGATCGGCGACATGAGCCCCAACCTCCAGGTGAAACTCCTGCGCGTCTTACAGGAGCGCACCTTCGAACCGGTGGGTTCATCGAAGACGATGAAGGTCGACGTGCGCGTCATCGCGGCGACCAACCAGAATCTCGAAGCGCTGATCTCCGAGAAGCAGTTCCGCGAAGATCTCTACTACCGCCTCAACGTGCTGCCCATCGAATCACCGCCCCTGCGCGACCGCACCGACGACATCCCGCTGCTGGTGCATCACTTCGTCGACATCTCGAACGGCGAGAAGAACACCCGCATCGACGGCATCAGCGAAGAAGCCATGAAGCTTCTCGTCAACTATCCCTGGCCCGGCAACGTGCGCGAGCTCGAGAACCTGATCGAGCGCGTCACCGTGCTGCGCCACAAGGGCGAGATCCAGGGCGACGACCTGCCCTCCCAGTTCCACGAACCCCGGGACCGCTCGCCGTTCCGGCCCCGGGTCTCGGAGGAAGGCATCTCGTTCAACGAGGTGGTGGGCGAGCTCGAGACCGATCTCATTCTGCAAGCGCTCGAGCAGACCCACTGGAACAAGAACCGCGCGGCCCAGCTTCTCGGACTCAATCGCACCACCCTCCTCGAGAAGATCAAGAAAAAGGGCCTCGAGCAGCGATCGGCTTGAAGTTTTCGCTGGCCGTTTCCGAAAAACCGGAAGACAGCCCAGCGAAACCATGCGATTTGCAGAGCCCCGGATTGCGTTCTGCATCGAATCGCCGCCCGCGAGTGACGAAAAGCGTCAATCGAACGACGAATTCGTGTTTCGCGATGTGCAGCGCCGTCGAAACTTCGACGCAACTGCCGGAGGCTGAGCCGACATGCCGCCTGACGCGGCACCTCGGATTTCACTTCGCAGGCCTTTCACCGACCGGCTGAGTTGCACGTAACCTGCTGAAGTTGCGCATGAATTCAGCACCCACTCCGATACACCTCGCGCCGAGGTCGAAATTTCTCATGCCTTTTCCCGGCCCGCCTCCCCTCTTGGCATGTCGCGTGCTTTTAGGTCGCCCCGTATTCGCGGCGCAGCAGGGGTGACTGTCGCCGCAGCAAGTTCATCCGATGTGGCCAAGGAAGAAAATGGAAGCTCTGCTCCGCGACGCAAAAGAGAAGCACAATGAAATCCCGTCAGGCCTGAAAGAACAGATCGTCCTCGAGCACACACCGCTCATCCGATACATCGTCAATCGCATCGCTGTGAGGCTTCCGTCCCACATCGACCTCGATGACCTCCACAACACCGGCGTCATCGGTCTGATGGATGCGATCGAGAAATACGATCCCGACAAGAACTGCAAGTTCAAGACGTACGCTGAATTCCGCATCAAGGGCGCCATCCTCGACCAGCTGCGCTCGCTGGACTGGGTGCCGCGCAGCGTGCGCCAGAAGAGCCGCAAGCTCGAACGCGCCTACGGCGAGGTCGAGCCGCGCCTCGGCCGCTCGGCCACCGAAGACGAGGTGGCGGATTCGCTGGGGCTGCAGATCGACAAGTTCCACGATCTGCTCAACCAGGTGCGCGGCATCAGCCTGGTGAACCTCGAAGAGATCCGCGGCAATCAGCAGGACGGTGATCGCTCGGGCTCCTTCGCGGACATCATCGAAGACATCAACTCGGAAAACCCGTTCGCTTCGCTCAAGCTGCTCGAAACGAAGCACGTGATCTCGGACACGATCGGGTCGCTGCCCGAGAAGGAGCGCCTGGTGATCTCGCTCTACTACTACGAAGATCTCAACATGAAGGAGATCGGGAACATCCTCGGGATCACGGAGTCGCGCGTCTGCCAGATCCACACGAAGGCGGTGCTCCGCCTCCGCTCGAAGCTCAAGGGAACGGTCGACCGCTAGACCGCAAGCTTCGCCGGAACCAACCGAAAGGCCGCCTCGGGAGACTGAGGCGGCCTTTCTTGTTTCGAGGTATGCCGCGTTGTGGGAGGGGGCGGCCGGCGATGGGGTTGTCGTGCTCAGTGGCCCATTCCGCGCGCCAACCCCATCGCCGACCTCCGAATCGCGAAGCCGTGCAGCGATCTCTTCTTTCGACCGAGGGCCTTCGATCGCACCGCTACTCCGCTACTGGCCACCGGCCAGTCCGGTGCCGCGGAGCGGCGCTCGGACCGTAGGTTCAGAGATCCATAGGACACGTGCGGATGGGCTTTGCTGAAGAGAGAAGCCGCGCGGGTTACGCCACCCCCGCCTTTTCGCAGCGGACGAGGACGACCGTGATGTTGTCGTCGCCGCCGCGGTCGTTGGCGAAGTCGACGAGGGCGTTGCAGGCCTGTTGGAGGTCGTCGGTGTTGGTGATGGCGCCGGCGATCTCGTGGTCGGAGACGTGGTTGGTGAGGCCGTCGCTCATCATGGCGAAGACGTCGCCGTCGCGCGGGCTCATCTCGATGAGGTCGCCCTGCACGCTGGCGCGCACGCCGAGGGCGCGGGTCAACACGTGGCGGTGGGGGTGTTCGCGGGCGGCCTCTTCGGTGATCTGGTTGCGGCGCAAGAGTTCACCCACGAGGGAATGATCGTCTGTCAGCGGACGAATGCGTCCGTCTCGCACGAGATAGGCGCGGCTATCGCCCACGTGGGCCAGGGCCACGCGCCCTTCGCCAGCGAGAATCGCCACCATGGTCGTGCCCATGCCGGAGTACTCGGGCTGGGCCTGGGCCATCGTGAAGATGTCGCGGTTCGCGCAAGCGACCACCTGTCGCAGCCGCTCGGCGAGGCTCACGGGCGCGCCTTCGAGGGCCTGGGCCGCGCGCACCGCGCTTTCCGCGGCGAGCTGACTCGCCAGCTGGCCCGCCTTGTGGCCCCCCATGCCGTCGGCCACGAGGTAGAGCCCGAGGTCGGGAACGAGGGCGTAGCGATCCTCGTTCACCCGGCGACGCATCCCCACGTCGGTCGCTGCACTGGCCTGCAGGATCATCGAATTCGGGCTCCTCGCAGCGGGTATCGGTGGAACACCCCGCGTGCTTGACCCTCAGAGCCGCCTGGGGCGAAGCGCGGGAAGCCCCCGGCAGAAAACCGAAAATACCGATCAATCGCGCCCATTCAGGCGACGATAATACGCACCAGATGTACGCTGCTGTCGCGTCGGTCATGACCGACTGCGTAAGTCGCGTTGAAACGCGTGCGTCGCACGATCTGGGGGGGGACATCATGCCGATCAAACTGTTGCTTGCCGACGACAGCGTCGTGATCCAGAAGTTGGTGGGGCTGAGCTTCGCCAACGAAGACATCGAGATCATCACCGTCGACAACGGCGACGAAGCCGTGAGCCAGGCCGCCTCGAGCAAGCCCGACATCGTGCTCGCCGACGTCGTGATGCCCGGCAAGAACGGTTACGAAGTCTGCTCCGATATTCGCGGCAACGCCGAACTCGCGAACACCCCGGTACTTCTCCTGACCGGCACCTTCGAAGCCTTCGACGAAGGCCGCGCCGCCGAAGTCGGAGCCACCGGTCACATCACCAAGCCCTTCGAAGCCCAGGCCCTGGTCGATCGCGTGAACGAGATCCTCGCCTCCCAGCCCGGCACGAGCGAGGCCCCGGTGGCCGCCAATACGGGCAGCGACTTCTTCGATCAGAACACCGGCGAACTCGGCGTGGAGGGGGCCGGCGAGCAGACGAACCCCCTCGCCGCACCGCCCGCCTCGCCCGAAGCCCCGACCGTCGCGCAGGACTTCGTGTTCGGCGAAAGCGATCCCATGACCGGCGAACCCATGCCGGCGAGCCACGTCCAGGGTGCCGAGATCGACGACGGTCTCGGCGAAGAGATCCCCGCACCGGCCCACGACGATCCCATGGGCGGCGACCACACGGTCGCGATCATGCCCGATACCGATCTGCCGGTTGGCCAATCGTGGGGGGAGAACGCGGGCGACGTGCCGGCGCCCACGTACCAGGCCGATCCCGTTCCCGCCGCCCC
The DNA here is from genome assembly GCA_028278345.1 of Myxococcota bacterium. Classification (GTDB taxonomy): domain Bacteria; phylum Myxococcota_A; class UBA9160; order UBA9160; family UBA4427; genus DUBZ01. The sequence goes on along the minus strand of JANQEL010000087.1, from coordinate 22,303 downwards.
GATCGAACCGCCGCCGACCGCGAACCCCGATCAGACGATGCTGATCGACGACTTCCTCGGTGCCGAATCCCCCGACCCGATGCCGGCCGCACCCGAGACCGACCCCGACGCCCAGAGCGGCGCCGCGATCGGTTCCGTGGATCTCACCTCGATGCCCGCACCCAACCCCCTCGACAGCGTCGATCCGATGGAGCCGCTGGCGGGAGGTGACGACCTCGATCTCGACGGTCTGTCCTTCGACGATGCCGCGCCCCTCGATTCGAACGCGGGCCTTTCCGCGCCTTCGATGAGCGGCGACGAAACCGTGATCGCCGACGATCTGTTCAGCGATGGAACCGACCTGAGCAGCCCGCTCGACGCGCCGACCAATCCGGCCCCGCCGCCCTCGCCCTCTTCTTCGCAGGGTCTCGACATCGACTTCGGTGCGCCCGAAGCTGCGGAAAGCGTCGTGCCCGACAATGCGAGCGACTACGACGTCTCGGCTTCCGACCTCCAGGTCGATCCGCTGGCCAGCGACTCGAGTTGGGGCAGCGGCGTTCCGGCCGGTGTGGTCACGGGCCCCGATCCGATCACTCCGCCCCACGCGCCGGAGCACGATGTCGCCGCGCCGCCGGCCCCCGAGCCCAGCGCCACGCCCGACCTCGACGGCGATTCGAGCCCCGGTCTCGACGCGGATTGGAACGCTCCGGCCGCTGGCAGTGAACCGAGTGCCTATAGCCAGCCGAGTGCCGACAGCCAATCGAGTGCCGAGCCGCAGCCCGAACCGACGCCCACTCCGGAGCCGCCCGTCGACTTCGGTGCGACCCAGGACGCGGCGCCGCCCGAACCGGCACCCAGCGTCGACCCGACGCCGAGTGCTGCCGCGACGCCCTCTTCCTCTTCGGATCTCTCGCCCGACATGCGCGATCGCATCCACGACACCCTCGAAAAGGTGGCGTGGGAGGCATTCTCCGATCTGTCGGACGACCTCGTGAAGCAGCTCGTCGACAAGGTCGAGCAAATCGCGTGGGAGGTCATTCCGCAGATGGCCGAGACGCTGATCCGCGAAGAGATCCGCAAGATGAAGGGCGAGGAAGGCGAGGACGCCTGATCGGCTGATGCCCTCGTCGCGCTGCTAGACTCGCCGCGAACCGAAACCCGGAGCGCGCGTGAGCGAGCTGCAATTCCCTCCTGAATCCACCTGGCGACCGCTACTCGAGCTCGCCCTCGCCGAAGACCTCGGCCCGGGCGACGTCACGAGCCGCGTGTCGATTCCGCAAGGCGTTCGCGTGCGCGCGCGCATCGAAGCCCGCGAAGCCCTCGTCGTCTGCGGCCTTCCCCTCGTCGAAGCCGTGTTTCGCGCGGTCGACCCGAACCTGCGCGTCGACCGCCAGACCGAAGACGGCAAGCACGTGGCGGCCGGTACGCCGCTGCTGCTGATCGAAGGACCGGTGCACGGCATCCTCTCGGGCGAACGCCTCGCCTTGAACTTCCTCGGTCACCTCTCCGGCGTCGCGACGACGACCCACCGCTACGTCGAAGCCGTGAGTGGCACCGGGACCCAGATCGTCGACACACGCAAGACGCTCCCGGGCTTCCGCATGCTCGACAAGTACGCCGTGCTCGCCGGCGGCGGCGTGAATCACCGCATTGGCCTGTTCGACGGCATCCTGTTGAAGGACAACCACATCGCCGCCGCGGGAAGCGTGGGCGCGGCGGTGGGCAACGCTCGCGCCCAGGCGCCCGCCAACCTGCGCGTGCAATGCGAGGTCGAATCCCTTGACGCCGCGCGCGAGGCCTGGGAAGCCGGCGCCGACATGCTGCTCCTCGACAACCGCACCCCCGACGAGATCCGCGAGATCATCGCCGCCTGTCCCAAGGAACTGGTGCTCGAGGCCTCGGGCGGCATCACCCTCGAAAACGTTCGCGCCTATGCGGAGACCGGCGTGCACCGGGTTTCGATCGGAGCGCTCACCCATTCGGCGAAGAACGTCGACGTGGCTCTCGAGATCGAGGGCGACGGCGGCGCGGGCTGAAGCGAAGGTGGGGCAGGACGGTGCAGCGCGCGTGCTCGAGATGCTCTCGAGCGCCGGGCCCGATGCAGTCTCGGGCGAATCGCTCTCCGAAGCGTTGGGCGTTTCGCGCGCGCAGATCTGGAAGCACGTCGAGAAGCTGCGCGGGCGCGGCTATACGATCGAGGGCGAACGCGGCGGGGGCTATCAGCTGACTGGACGACCCGATCGGCTCTACCCCGAAGAGATCCACGCGAACCTCACGACGAAGTGGCTCGCGCGCGAGATCCACCACGAAGACACCACCGACTCGACCAATCGCGTGGCCTTCGATCTGGCACGCGAAGGGGCGTCCCACGGCTGCACCGTGATCGCCGAGGGACAGACCGCTGGCCGCGGCCGCCTCGGCCGCGCCTTCTTCTCGCCCCCCTACCTCAACCTCTACAGCTCGATCGTGCTGCGACCCCAGCTCGACATCGCCGCGGCGCCGACCCTGATCCCCACCGCGGGGATCGCCGTCGCCGAAGCGATCGTCGAAGAGGTCGGCGACGAAAAGGCCGTCTCCATCAAGTGGCCCAACGACGTCCAGCTCGGCGGCCTCAAGACCTGCGGCATGTTGATGGAGGTGAGCGCCGAAGCCTCGCGCATCGACTTCGCCATCCTCGGCATCGGAGTCAACCTGAACGTCGATCGCAAGATCTTCCCCGACGAGTTCCGCGCCCAGGCGACCAGCGTCTCGAGTCACCTGGGCCGCAAGGTCGATCGCGTAGCCTTCGCCCAGCGCCTCTTCGCCCGGCTCGAGGAGGTCCTCGACACCCACGCGCGCGAGGGCTTCGCCGCCCTGCTGCCGCGCTACGAAGCGCGCTTCGCCATGAAGGGCCAGCGCATCAAGGTGGCGGAGATCGACGGCAGCGAGCGTTTCGGCACGGCCCGCACGATCCGCCCGGACGGCGCCCTCGAGGTCGAAAGCGACGATGGCAGCAGCTTTCATGTCCTCGCCGGGGACGTCACCCTCGTGCGCCCCGAAACGCAGTAGCATTGGCCCAAAGGTCCCGTGCCACCAGAAAGGAAGACCCCTGTGTCGGACACCATCCTGCTCGTCGTCGACATCGGCAATACGAACACCAGCGTCGGTATCTTCGACTACGGCGGCTCCGAGGGCAGCCTCGCCCAGCACTGGCGCATCACCACCCATCGCGAACAGACGAGTGACGAGCTCTCGATCACGCTGAACGCGCTCTTCGAACAGGAGAAGCGCAGCGCAGACGAAGTGACCGACGTGATCATCTCGAGCGTCGTCCCTCCGCTGGTGCCGGTCTGGGAACGCACCTGTACGAAGCTCTTCGATCGACCGCCCCAGGTGGTCGGTCCCGGCATGAAGACCGGCATGCCCCTGCGCTACGAGAACCCGCGCGAAGTCGGCGCCGACCGCATCGTGAACGCCGTTGCGGCCTACGAGATCTACGGCGGGCCCATCATCGCGGTCGACTTCGGCACGGCGACCACCTTCGATTGCGTATCCGAAGCCGGCGAGTACCTCGGCGGCGTCATCTGCCCGGGGATCCACATCTCGATGGAGGCGCTCTTCGAGCGCGCCTCGAAGCTGCACCGCGTCGAGATCGCCCGCCCCAAGGCCGTGATCGGCAAGACGACAACCGGGGCGCTGCAAGCGGGCCTGCTCTACGGCTACGCGGGCATGGTCGACGCGATGGTCGACCGCATCCGCGACGAACTCGGCCAGCCCGCGCGCTGTATCGCGACAGGCGGCCTCGCCCGCCGCATCGGCGAGGAGTCCGAGGCCATCAGTGAGGTCGTCCCCTTCCTCACCCTCGACGGGCTGCGGATCCTCTACGAGAAGAACCGCCACGGCAGCGGGCACCGCTGACCGACCGCGCCCGTTGCGCCTGAATTGCGCAACGAGAACGCCCTTGTTCGCGATCAAGTCCCCTCGGCGCCCGGCCGACGGACAGGATGGGAACCCGTCCATCCGCAGGCCGGATTTCGGGTTCTCGCTTCACTCCGTCGCGCCACTCCGAGGGGAATCCCCGTCAAGATGTCCGAAGAAGCCGCCCGCCCGACTCGCAAGATCAAGCTCACCCTCAGCCCCGAGGCCGAGAAGTACGTCCGCCGCGACGCCCCGGTCTCGGCGCGCCGCATGGCGGCCGGCGGTGCGCTGCCCCTCGAACCGATCGAGCTCGCGAGCGTGCTCTTCGCCCTGCTCCACGACCCCGACGACCAGGTCAAGCAACGCGCACAGCAGAGCCTCGAAGAGCTTCCCGAGGCGCTTCTCGAAACTGTTCTGAAGGGCGACACCCACCCCGCCGTGCTCTCTTGGTTCGCCAAGGCGAAGAGCGAGAGCGAAAGCGCTTGCGAGTGGATCGCACTCAACGCCGCCGCAGACGACCACGCCGTGGCCTACCTCGCCGCACTGCCCCATCGCCGGGTCGTCGACATCGTGAGCCAGAACCAGGAACGCCTGATGCGCTGCGAGGCCATCCTCGACGCCCTCGGCGAGAACCCGCTCACGGGGCGCGCGCAGATCGAACGCATCCTCGACTTCCTCGGCAAGAACGAGAAACCCGAGTCGGAGGAAGGCGAAGACGCCCAGAGCGCCGAGGAGATGAGCGACGAGGACGCCGAAGCGGCCGTCGCAGCCCTCCTGGGCGAGGAATACGCCCATCTCGCGAAACACCTCGCCGCCGAGGGGGACGAGGAGCTCGACGACGAGGCCCTCGAGGGCAACCTCTTCGCCGCCATCCAGAAGATGACGGTGATGCAGAAGATCAAACTCGCCCGCAGCGGCGGCAAGGAGGCCCGGGGGCTCCTCATCCGCGATCGCAACAAGGTCGTCTACACGAGCGTGATCATGAGCCCCAAGATCACCGATAACGAGATCGTCTCGATGGCGAACAACCGCAACACCCCTGAGGAGGTGCTGCGCATCATCTCGATGAACCGCGACTACACCAAGCACTACTCGGTGAAATTCGGCCTCGCGTCGAACTCCAAGACCCCGCAGTCGGTCGCGATGAAATTCCTGAACTACCTGCAGGACAAAGATCTGAAGACCCTGATGAAGAGCAGGGATGTATCCTCTGTCATCTCGACCCAGGCACGCCGCATATTGGCCAAGAAGGGGAAGACTTGATGGCGGAGATCCGCAACGAGGCAAGTGGTGAGGAGATGAACGCGCGCATCGTCTACTGGGGCATCCCCGGTGCGGGCATCTCGGCCAACCTCGCGATGATCCACGGCAAGCTCAAGGAGAGCAATCGCGGCGACCTCTCGCGCGTGCCGACCCGCATCGACCCGAGCGTCGAGTACGAGGTGCTGCCGATCGAACTCGGCAAGGTGAACGGCGTGCGCACCCGGCTGCACGTGATCGGCGTTCCTTCGGCACGCGAGCAGGCGCCCACGCGCAAGCAGTTGGTCGATCGCATCGACGGCGTGGTGTTCGTGGCGGATAGCCGACCCGAATGCATCGCGGACAACGTCGCGAGCCTCTCGGAATTGATGGAGTGCCTGAGCGACTACGGTCTTTCGCCGAAGGACCTCCCCTTCGTCGTGCAGTACAACAAGTGCGACCTCGTCGATCCCTTCGTGATCGAACGCCTGCACCGTGAGATCCAGGTGCCCGGGGCCGCCGTGTACGAAGCCTCGGCGCACGATGGGACGGGCATCCTCAAGACCCTCACTACGATCTCGAAGCAGGTGATTCGATACCTCGGCAAACGCGAAGAGCGTGCGGAAGCAGCGCCCGCAGCGGTACAACAGCCTGCACCGATGGAAGAGCCCGCGGCGGTTGAACAGCCCGCGGTCGCAGAGCCCGTCGTGGCGGAACCCGTTTCCGAACCGGTCGCAGCGACTTCCCCGGTCGCGGCCTCGCCGGCCGAAGCGCCGGCGGCGCTCCCGAACTTCGAACCCACCGCCACGGTCGTGAGTGAAGACGTGGATCCCCTCGACCCGAGCGGCGTGCCCTCGACCCAGAGCATGATGGAAGCCGCGATCCTCGCCGAGGGCGAAGACGACTACGAAGCCCACGCCGCGCACGCCTTCACCGAAGACGCCCAGCGCGTCCTCGATCGCCCGTTCGACGCCCTGGTGCACGAAGCGAAGCCCAACGCCGGTGCCCGCATCGGCGCCGATCTGCGCATCGTGTCGGTGGGCGATGCAACCCGCGAGGGAGACCGCAGCGTGCGGCTGCCCCTCGTGCTCGGCAACGACGACGGCGAGACCGTGACCCTCGGGCTCACGATCGCCCTCGACCCCTTGTTGGACGGCGACGTCTAACCGCTCCCATCCGGGACCGCGGGGCCAACCCCAGAGCGAGCCATGCGCAAACAGATCGGTGTGTTCGGGGTGAATGACGAGGTGCTGCGGCTCGCGCAGTCGCTGGCCCACAACCCCGACGTCGAGATCGTGCGCTTCTTCGCCGACGATCGCGCGGCCGCCCTCCACGCGGCCAATCGCGCGGGGGCCGACGTCGCCGAGTTGGTGAAGTCGCGCCTGTTCGACGATCTCAATGCCTTCATGCAGCCAGGGGACTTCGACGCGGTAATCGACGCCGGCGCCACGCGCAGCTTCCGCAGCGTCTTTCCCGACGCAGCCGACGGCGGCCTGCAGATCGTGAACCCGCTGACCGCGAAGCTGCTCTGGGCCTACACGGGCGACGAGAGCGATCGCAAGGCGGAGCTCCTGCAGGCCCTCGGCGAGATCGTCGAGAGCGTCGACCTCGCGATCGATACCGACGAACTCTTCACGCGCATGCTCGACATCGCCGTCGGGACGACCGGTGCCGACGGCGGTTCGGTGATGCTGCTCGACCCCGACGCCGGGGAGCTCTACATCCGCGTGGCCCACGGGGTCGAACGCGAACTGTGGCCGAAGATACGGGTGCCGCTGGGCGAAGGCGTGGCCGGCCGGGTCGCCGCAGATGCGCGATCGCTGCTGCTGCGCGGGCGCGCGGACGCGAATCACTTCCACATCCAACACGGCCGGGCGAACGTCGAGAGCGCGCTCTGCGTTCCGCTGGTGGCTTCCGGTCGCGTGCTCGGCGTCTTGAACCTCCACCACAGCATTCGCGAGGACGCCTTCGACGAAGGCGACCTCGAATTCCTCGAACAGCTCGCGACCCTCGACGCCCAGATCATCGATCGCGCCCAGGTGCACGAATCCCTGCGCAACCAGGCCGGGCGCTTCAACGCGGTGCGCGAGGTGCAGAACGTCCTGGCCTCTCCCGCTCCGATCCTCGAACGCCTCGCGCGGCTGTGCGTGTTGCTCGCGGAGCGCGTGGGTGGCGGCATCGCGACGGTCTACCTGCGCGAGGACGGAACGCCGGAGCTCTCGCTGGCCGCGACCTCGCTCGCAGGCGGAGGCTTCGCGGGGGAGTACCGGGTGGTGCCCGGTCAGGGGATCGACGGTCGCGTCGCCGTTTCGCGCCGGCCCGAGATCCTGCGCGGCGAGGGCGGCGCGCTCGCCTATGCGTGTCTACCCCTGGTCGCCGGCGACGAGATGGTGGGGGTGGTCTCGATCCAGGCGGGGGCAACGCCGCCGCGAGGACGCGCCGCCGAAGAGATCCTGCTCGAGATGGCCGCTGCAATGGCGGAGGGCATCGCGCGCGACGATCGCGAGGCCCGCATGGCCGTGCGGGCCACGCGCGCGAGCGCGATCAACGAAGCCGGCGTGCGCATGATCTCCGCCGACGACGTGAACGATGTCGCACGCATGGCGACCTCTTCGGCCGCCATGATCATCGAAGCCGAGCACGCCGTGCTCCGCCTGCAGGATCCGCAGACGCTTCGCTACGTCATCCGCTCCTATTTCGGCCCGGCCGACGGTCGTCAGCAGGAACAGCTCTTCCGCCTCGACAAGGACGTGAGTGTCGAAACGATCCGCCGGCGAACGCCGCTGCTCTTGAAGGACATCCCTCACCAGACGAAGTCTCCGGAGACCACGGGCGACGTTCGCTCGGCGCTGACCGCACCGCTCAAGCGAGAGGGACGCGTGATCGGGACCCTCTCGGTCTACGACAAGGTCTCCCCCGATCGCTTCTACGCGATCGACTTCAACGAAGAAGACCTCGAGGGCTTCCGCAAGCTCGTCACCTACGTCGAGCGCGCGATCGACAACGCGAGCTTCCACGCCTACGCGCGGCAGCACCGCAACTTCGATCCCCAGACAGGGCTTCCCAACGCCTCCTACCTCGACAAGCGCATCCGCGAGGAGGTCGCGCGCGCCGACGGGCGGCACTGCGCGATGGCGCTGGCGAGTTGTGAGATCGAGAACCTGCCGGCCATCCGCGAGGCCTCGAACTCGGCCCATGTGCATCGCGTCATCATGGCCGTCGCCGATGCGCTGCGCGCGAACCTGCGCGATTTCGATGTGCTCGCACGCACCGATGGCGCCCGTTTCACGGTGTTGCTCCCCGAACCCGGGAACACCCCGGATCAGCGCGTGAGCGAACTCGCGCGCGCCGTCGCCGACGAGGTCTGCAAGAACGCCACCCTCAACGAAGCCCAGCGCATCTCCCTCGCCTTCGGCTACGCGGTCTACCCCGTCGACGGCGACGACGCGAAGGGGTTGATGCGCTGCGCCGCGAACGCGCGCATCCGGATGGTCTAGCTCCGCCGCCTCCGCTCGAGGCCGAGTGCGGCGAGGCCCGCGGCCAGAAGCATGCCGGTGCCGGGCTCCGGGATGACCCGGTACTTGTAGGTCAGCGTGAGCGAGCCCGAGTAGTCGAAGGCGTTGTACTTGCCCGCATCGAAGCCGGGGCCGCCGGAGGCACCGAGATCCGTGCTGTAGTACGCAGTCCACGTGTCGGAACCGACGAAGTCGACCGCGCCCAGGTCGACCACGGTCGAATCGTCACCGTACAAGTCGAAGGCGAAGTTGCAGACCGCGTCGTAGCACGGCGTGCCGTTCTGCGAATCCTGGAAGTCGAGAATCGGCGGCAGGTCGAAGGGTGGATCCTCGGCGTGGAGGTACAGCGGGGGGCCGGTGTAGATCCGTTGCCGAAAATAGACCCCGAGATTCATCGGCGGGTCGAACCCGGGTTCGTCGATCAGGTCGTCCTCGAGATGGAATTCGAAGTCCGCTGCGAGCACGACGGTAAGGAGTTGCCCAAGGGAGGGATCGAATTGCGGCAGCGTGATGCCATCGGGGTCGTAGAGGACGTAGTCGTCGTACGCGCCCAGGATCGAACCGTCGCGGTCGATGAGATTGACGGTGAAATCGATGTCGACGTGATGCGAGATCTGCGAGGCATCGGCGGGCGCGGCGTCGGCGATGGCCAGACCCGCGCACGCGAGCGCCGCAACCACCATCCGGCCGCGAACCCACGTTCGACTCCTCAGCGATTCCTTCCCGGGCATCTATCTCGGGAAGTGGTACCGACACCGGACAAGTGTCAGTGGAAATCACGCGCGAAGGCGAAAACTGGCGGATTGCATTGCCGAAACGGGATGCAGGCGTCCTGAGTGACTAGAGAGCGTCCTCGAGTGGCGTGGCTTCACACCCCATCGCCTCGGCCACGCCCTCGCACACGACCTTCCCGCGCCAGAGGTTGACCCCCTTGGCGAGCACATCGTTGCGCTGCAGCGCCTCTTCGACCCCGCGGTTCGCCATCTGCACGATGTAGGGCAGCGTGGCGTTCGTAAGGGCGAGGGTCGAAGTCCGCGGCACGGCGCCCGGCATGTTCGCGACGCCGTAGTGGACGATGTCGCCCACCATGTAGGTCGGATCGGAATGGGTGGTCGGGTGGATGGTTTCGATGCAGCCGCCTTGATCGACCGAGACGTCGAGCACCACGCTCCCCGGCTCCATCTGGCGAACGAGTTTCTCGCTCACCAGCGTCGGCGCGCGACGCCCGCGCACATAGACGGCGCCGATCAGCAGATCGCAGCCGACGACCGAGCGTTCGAGGTTGCCCGGGTTCGACGAGAGCGTGTTGACCGTGCCGCGATAGAGCTCGTCGATCCTGGCGAGGCGCGCCACGTCGAGGTCGATCAGGTCGACCTGCGCGCCGAGGGCCATCGCCATGCGCAGTGCATTGGTGCCGACGATGCCCGCGCCGAGGATCGTGACTCGTCCCCGCATCACCCCGGGCACACCACCCAGCAACAGGCCCTTGCCACCGTGATCCTTCGTCAGCAGGGTGGCACCGATCTGCGCCGCGAGTCGCCCCGCCACTTCGCTCATCGGGGCGAGCAGCGGGAAACCGCCGAGGGCGTCCTGCACCGTTTCGTAGGCAATCGCCCCGATCTCCGCTTCGCGCAGCTGCTCGGCAAGTTCGGGTGCGGCGGCGAGGTGGAGATACGTGAACAGGGTCTGTCCGGGACGGAGCATCCCGGGCTCGTGGCCGACCGGCTCCTTCACCTTCATGACGACTTCGGGTGCGGACCACGCCTCTTCGCGCTCGACGATGCGCGCACCGGCGCGCATGTATACCTCGTCGGAAAAGCCACTCCCCTCACCGGCACCGCGCTCGACGATCACTTCGTGACCGGCGCGAATCAGTGCCGCCGCACCGTCGGGGGCGAGCCCCACGCGGAACTCGCGATCCTTCGTCTCGCCGGGAATACCGATCTTCATGGACAAACTCCGAGCAGCCGGAAGTGGCCTGCGATGTCTGCTCGTCCGTCCGCACCGCAGGCTTGACGAAACGCGGCGGACAGCCAGAAGCTACCCGCCGCGTACTTCGCCTGCGACCTGCATATCCGCGAGGGTCTACTGCTTGTAGGCCTCGATCAGCAGGTCGGCCGTCTCGGGGCGCATGATGCGCTCGTCCGGCCGCTCGCCGCCCTGCAGCTGCTCGCGAACCTTCGTGCCCGAAACGAAGACGGCCTGCTCGTCTTCGTGGCGCTCCATCAGATCGACCCGACCGAGACTTTCGTAGTAGGCCGCGAAGCCGATCTTGCAGGGCTGGATCTGGAGGTCGCCCTTCAGGTTGTCGAAGATCTCGTGGGCGTCGAAATCACCCCAGATCGCTTCGCCGTCTTCGTAGGGCGCGTCGGCGTGCTTGCGACCGATCACGATGTCGGTGAAGCCCATGTTCTGGCGGTAGATCGAGTGCATCACCGCTTCCTTGGGGCCGCCGTAGAACATCTTGATGTCGAGGCCGATCAGCTCGAACACCTCCGAGATGTCGTAGCCGGCGTCCTTCCAGATGCTCTCGTCCTTGTCGCCCTTGCCGAGCAGACGGTTGTCGTGCAGCGAGCGGTAGGTCTCCATGCGCATGCTCGCGGGGACGTCATCGCCCTTGAGCTCGCCCATCAGCGGATTCAACACGACGCCGGTGAAGTGACCGGCCTTGGTGAGGTCCTCGGCCCCCGACACCAGCGCGTACTCGTGGGCGCGGTGCAGCGGGTTGCGCGTCTGGAAGGCCAGGATGCGCTCGTACTGACGCGAGGCGAAGAGCGCGCGGCTCTGCAGCGGCGAGAGCATGTACTCGCCGTACTCGAGGTTGATGGGCTGGGCCATCGCGCGCAACTTTCCACCCAGTAGCTTGGTTCGCGGATCACTCTCGGTCATGCGGCCACCCGGGTGGTCCATGCGGTCGGTGCCGTAGACGCTGCTCACGTACTTCGTCTTGTCGTAGTCGAAGACCTCAGCCTCATCGACGATGGCGACCGCCTCGCCCTCTTCGTTGCGAAGCGCCACGCTGCCACCCGCCTGGATCGCGCCGGCCTCCTCTTCCGAAACGGGGAAGGAGAGCGGGATCGTCCACGCGTACGACTTGCCACCGCGCTCGATGCGCTCTTCGTCGAGCACCTGATGCCATTCGTCCCTGCCCATTGGACCTTCGAGGGGCGAGAGGGTGCCGTCGGCGATGCGGTAGACCGTCGAGAGATCGGCGTTGGTCACCACGGCGGACGGCAGCTTGGCGGCTTCGCCGATGAAGGCGTTGCGCTGGCCGAGGGGAATGCTCCGGTTGACGGGAGCGTCGAGGCCGCCGTGAACGGGGACGCTGGGCTTGGCTGACATGAAGGGTTCTCCTTGGTTTCGGAACTTGGGGTTCGGTGTGGGATGTTTCGAGATGTGTTCGAGATCGAATTCGTTGCGTTACCAGATGGGCCATTCGACTGCGGCGTCGTCGAAAAGCAGCCGGTCGCCCGAGCCGTCCATCCGCTTCACGAAGAGGCGATCGAGGCCGTTGTGTTCGGAGACGTAGACGACGTAGCGACCGTCGGGTGAAACCGCGGGGGTCGCTTCGGGGCGAAAGGTCGGGCCCACGGCGGTGCGCCCCGCCCCCGCCACGCGAATGCGTGCGGTGCGCAGGGCCTTGCCGCTGCGTGCGCTGTAGACGATCCATTCGCCATCGGGAGTGAATACGGGGTGGATGCCCGGGGCGAGATCGCGCTCGGTTCGGGCCTCCATGTCGTGCACCTTGATGCGGGGATGGCGGTCGCCCGCACGCGCGAGTTCCTCCGGGCGATACGGCGCGTAGGCGACGTATCGCCCATCAGTCGAAGTCGCGATGTGACGAACCGCGACGCCTTCATCGACTTCGCGTCCACGCGTCCCGCGCTCGCTGAACTTGATGTCGAGAGCGAAGCCGCCCTCATCGTCCAGATCGGCGCTGGCGTAGACGAAGCCCGCTTCTCCGAGATGCGCGCCCGCGAGCAGGTTTCCGGGGCCGGGCGCCACCGGCCGCACTTCGCGCGTCGTGAGATCGAGCTCGTAGAGTTGGAGCCGACCGCCCTGGCGATCGTGACCGAAGAGCAGGCGCTTGCGATCGGGGGACCAGGAGAGAGGCCTCGCTCCCGGCGGGGCCTCTTCGGGGATCTCGACCCGCTTGGTTCGCGGGTCGATCAAGGCCAGGCGACCGGGGTAGCGCGTCGCCGGGTTCGGTGCCCCGTCGGCCGCGAGCAGAGCGGCCCGCGGTGAAAGAGTGCCGAGATCGAGCACGCCCAGGCGTTGCGGTTCGCCGCTCTGCCCGGCGATCTCGGCCATCAGATCGCGCCGCTGCCGCGCCGCCTCACTCTCCCAGAGGCGAACCGCGATGCGGGCATCCGGCAGGTCGGCGGGGTCGACGAGATTCGTCGCGCAACCGGGCAGCGTGAAACCCACCGCCAGGAGCAGGAGGGCAAGCGCGATGCGGTCGCGTCGTCTCATGCCGGCTCCGCCTCGAGGGCGCGACCGAGCCACGGCGCACCGACCTGCTCGCGCTCGTAGATGCCGAGCTGGTTCACCTGTCCATCGAAGACCGCGACCACGATGTGGGCCACGTCGGGAAAGGGGAAGGCCTCGTGTTCCGCGAACTCCTGGTCCATCTCCGAGAAGTACGCCCCCGCCCCCACGTGGGAGTGATAGATCGCATTCACCGACTCGCCGTACTGGCTCGCTTCCTTCGCCGCTTTCAGGTAGTCGGTCGGGTTCATGTAGAAGGCCTTGGTGCCATCGCGCGGATAGCTCTCGGGATCTTTGCGGTGGAGTGCGGTCATTTCGTTGCGGCAGCGGTAGACGGTTCGAAAACGCTGGTCGGGACTGCCGGTGATGAGCCCGCAGCACTCTTCGGGTTGGGTTTCGCGGGCATGGGCACAGAACTCGTTCATCACCCGCCCCGAGATCAACAGCGGCGGTCGATTCGAATCCAGTTCGATGCGTTCACGATTCATGTTTTCTTTGGTTTCGCTGCGGATCGTCGCTCTCGTGGTTCGCGTAAGAGGCGACCGAAGTCGGCGGCGATGTCGTCGGGCGACACCACATGCCCTGCCCCCGACCGACGCTCACTTCCGCGGCAGACGCGCTCTCGCGGCTGCACCGGGGGCAACGGCCTCAGCATCGGTCGACTGACGCGGCGTCAGCGACGTCCGGGGCACTGCTTCGCGAATCCAGAGGCACTGCCACCCTCGGGGATCCGAGACGCGCGGGAGTTTAAGGGAGGACGCGGATCGACGCGACTGCAGTGCCTTCCCCTGCACCGAACCGTCCAGCCACGCTGTCGCGCGCGTGAGGTTATCTTCGCGCCATGACGAGGCTGATCCAGCGGTCGCCGTTCGCGTCGAGGACGCTGCGCTCGCTCGCGCGCGACAAACCGAACGGTGACACGGCCGCCTCCACCTCGTCGCGTTCGACGTCGAGCAGCCCCGAAAGCACGAGCTTCCCCCCCGAAGCCGCACACGCAGCCAGTGCTCCCGCGATCGGCAACATCTCGCGCTTCAGCAGGTTGGCGAGGACCAGATCGAAGGGCTCGGCCGCGAGCGCCTCGATGCCGCCGGCGAAGATGTCGAAGGTGGCGGCGAGATCGTTCGCGAGCGCGAAGGCCTGCGCTTCGTGCGCGGCCAGTGGATCGAGATCGAAACCGACGGCCCGTCCCGCGCCGAGCGCGATCGCCGTGAGTGCGAGCACCCCGGTGCCGGTTCCGACGTCGAGCACGCGCGTGCCTTCGTCGAATGCTTCCGAGGCTTCGCGAATCGTCTCGAGCACGAGCCGCGTCGACGCGTGGCCCCCGGTTCCGAAGGCCTGGCCCGGGTCGATCACGATCTCGCGTTGGCCGGGCTTCGCTTCGACTTCCACGAAGGAAGGACGAATCAGCAGAGCCGGGGAGACCTCGATGGCCTCGAAACCCGCCTGCCAGGATCGCGACCAGTCGACTTCTTCGACGGCTTCGGGTTCGCCGATCGATGCACCCGGGTATGCGACGACGGAGGCGCTGATGACATCCACCCCCGTGCGCGGTGCGTACACGACGAGCTCGACGGCGTCGGCGATCTCCTGCGTGATGCCCTCGCGATCGACTTCGACCCGCTCCTCCACCCCCGCGGCTCCGGCTTCGAAGCAGAGCGCCGTCACGGTCTCGACCGCGGCGAGCTTCGAGGCTTCGTCCTCACACGCGGCGAGGTCCAACCGGATCGGCAGGTGCACGAACTCCTCGCGCCGCGCTTTCGGCCAATCCGTCACTCGCCTCTTCTTCCTTTCGTTCGTGCTGTTCGTGCTCGGGAGCCAGACCGGCTGCTACTACGGTCATCTCGCAGTCGGCCAGAGCAAGCTGATGTGGGCCCGCGAATCCGTCGACACCCTGCTGGCCGACCCGGAACTCGATTCGGAGCTCCGCGCGCGCCTCGAACTCGTCTCCGAAGCGCGCGCCTTCGCGCGCGACATCGGACTCGAAGTCGGGGAACAGTACACGAGCTACGTCGCCTGGCCCGAGAACTACATCGTGACCAACCTCGTCGCCACCGAGCCGGGCTCGATCGAACCAAAGCCGTTTCGCTTTCCGATCGTCGGCGAGGTGCCGTACAAGGGCTTCTTCGATCGCGAGCGGGCCGAGGCTGAAGCCGAAGAACTGAGCGCGCGCGGGATGGACGTGTGCGTGAGTGGGATTCGGGCCTATTCGACCCTGGGTTGGTTCGACGATCCCCTCACTTCGCCGATGTTGAACACGAGCGTCGATCGACTCTTCGAAACAGTCGTCCACGAACTCGTCCACGCCACGGTCTTCGTGAAGAGCCAACCGGATTTCAACGAGGGCGCGGCCAACTTCATCGGCGAAGCGGCCGCGGTGGCGTACTTCGCCGCCGACGACGAGGTCGATCCCCGCCCTCGCATCGACGACGACCGCATCGTCTCCCTCGCGCTCATGGAGGTACGCGACGAGGTCGCGGCGCTCTACGAAGAAGAACTCGAAGCGGCTGCGCGCGAACAGCGGCGCGGGGAAATCGACGAGCGCGCTCGCGAGCGCCTCGCCGCCCTGCCCCTCAGCGTGCGCGATGCCGCGCGGCTGGCCGAGCGGGCCCGCATCAACGACGCCTGCCTCGCGATTCGCGGGACCTACGTGGCCGATACCGAGAGCTACCGCACGGTCTTCGACCGGCTCGGCGGCGATCTGCCGGGCTTCGTCGCTCGCTTGCGCGAGGCCGCCGACGCCAACGACCCGCGCGCCTGGTTCTTCGCGCCCTAGCACTCCGTCATTCGGCCCCTGTTGCACACGCGTTGCCGCCTGCCGATGTGCAGGCCTGGCTCTCCTCATGCATCGCGTACGAGAACCCGATGAAGCGGGTTCATCGGCAATCGAACGCGCAGACCCGCGCGGTGTGGAGAACATGAGCGACGCTTCCCCCCCTCATTCCCTCGTCTCTTTCGACACAGCGGCCGGTCGCGTGCGCGCGCTGCTCGACAACATCGAGCGCGCCGTGCGGGGCAAGCCCGAGGTCGTGCTGCAGACGGTCAGCTGCCTCGTCGCGCGCGGGCATCTGTTGATCGAGGACGTGCCCGGCGTCGGCAAGACGACTCTGGCCCGCGCCACCGCGCGCTCGATCGAAGCCGATTTCAATCGCATCCAGTTCACGAGCGATCTGTTGCCGAGCGATCTGGTCGGGCTCTCGGTACCCGACCGAAGCGACGACACCCACGCCCCCGGCTTCCGCTTCCAGCCCGGGCCGCTCTTCGCCCACGTGGTGCTCGCCGACGAGATCAATCGCGCACACCCCAAGTGCCAGTCCGCCCTGCTCGAAGCGATGAGCGAGCAGACGGTCAGCGTCGACGGCACCACCCACGCACTGCCGGCGCCGTGGTTCGTCGTCGCCACCCAGAACCCCCTCGAGCACTACGGCACCCACCCGCTGCCCGAATCGCAGCTCGATCGCTTCATGATGCGCATCGAGGTCGGCTATCCCGATCGCGCCCACGAAGCCGACATCCTGCGCGAAGACCCGGCGGCAAACGCGCTGACAGACCTCGAGCCGGTGATCGATCTCGACGAGCTGCGCGCCATCCAGGAACTCGCCGCCCAGGTGAAGTTCACCGACGACCTGGTCGCCTACCTGCTCACCCTGGTCGAAGAGACGCGACAACACGAAGCCCTCGAACTCGGCGTCTCGCCCCGGGGCGCGATC
Source organism: Myxococcota bacterium (assembly GCA_028278345.1). GTDB lineage: Bacteria > Myxococcota_A > UBA9160 > UBA9160 > UBA4427 > DUBZ01. The sequence goes on along the minus strand of JANQEL010000087.1, from coordinate 5,478 downwards.
GCCCTGCGACGCGCGGCCCAGAGCCGCGCCCTGATCGACGGGCGCGACTACTGCATCCCGGAGGACGTGCGCGAGTTCGCACTGCCGGTGCTCGGTCATCGCGTGGCGACGCGGCTCTCGAGTGGTGCGCGCAGTGCCGACGGCGATCCGAGCTGGGTGATCCGCGAGATCGTCGATCGCGTTCCCGTGCCACTCTAGAAGCGCCGGGCGTCGTGATGAGATCCCGCATCGAAGCCTACGGACGACGGGTGCGCCTCTTCCTGCGCGCCCCACGGCAACTGCGTCCGACTCGCGCGGGTTGGATGTTCCTGTTGATCAACATGGGCGTCGGCTTCGCGGCGCTCAATACCGGGAACAACCTGCTCTACCTCGTGCTCTCGCTTCTGTTGGCCTTCCTGACGCTCTCGGGAATCCTCTCCGAGGCGGGGCTGCGCGGGCTCGAGGTGCGACGCACCCTGCCGGGTGAACTCTTCGCGGGGCAACCGAATGCCGTGCGGATCGAGCTGCGCAATCGCCAGAAGAAGGTGCCCGCCTTCGCGATCGTGGTGGAGGATCGACTCGCGCCGCCTCCGGAGATCGAAGATCCGATCGACGGCGAGTGGCGACTCACGAAGGAGCGCGACATCCCGCTGGCCGGTCGCGTCTTCGCCCTGCGCATCTCGCCCGGGGAGATCCAGTCCCGTCGCTATGCGCTCGAGCCCGAAGCCCGCGGCCCCCTGCGCTTCCACAGCGTTCGGGTCTCGACGCGCTTTCCGTTCGGCCTCTTCCTCAAGTCGCGCACGATTCACGCCCCCGGCGAGGCGCTTGTCTACCCGCACATCGAAGCGCTCCTGGCGCCCCAGCCCCTATTCGGCGACGAAGGCCAGGCGAGTGCCGTGACGAGCACGCGCGCCGGAGGTGACGATCCGAGCGGGCTGCGCGAATGGACACCGGGCGATGCCCTGCGACACGTGCATTGGAAGAGCTCGCTTCGCCGCGATCGACTCACCGTGCGCACCTTCGACGAAGATCGCCACGCAGAGATCGAGGTGCGGCTGCGCACTGCGGGGGTCCGCCCGGGGGAGGTCTTCGAACAGCAGGTGTCATGGGCTGCATCGGAAGTGGTGGCACACCTCGACGCGGGCATGCGCGTGGGGCTCCTCACCGACGACGATCGCCTCGAGCCCGGCGAAGGACGCAAGCAGCGCGCCCGCCTGCTCTCCCACCTCGCGCGCGTGCAACCCCGCGACGCGGGGGCCGAGGCGACGGATGAACCCGAGCCGCTTCGCGAGGCACGGCAGACATGAGCCGGCTGCAGTTTCGCGCGAGCGTCGAAGATCCGCGTCCGGTCGCGGCCTGGCTGATGGTGAGCGTCGCCATCGCGACGCTCTCGCTCACCGGCGCACTCGCGCTCTGGGCCGTCGCCGCGAGCGCGACCGCCGTGCTCTTCTCTTTCGTTCGTCGCGAATCGCCGCGACCGTGGCAACGCAGTTCGTGGTTCCTGAATCCGGCGGTGATGTCGATCGCGCTGATCTCGATGTCTCTCGCCTGGCGGGGTGAAGCCGCGACCGTGGCCCTCGCACACTTCGCCGCGCTCACCCAGGGGCTGCAACTACTCGACGCGCGCCCGCGCAAGAGCGAGTTCCTGCTGGTCACCCTCGCCCTCTTCCAGGTGGTGCTCGCCGCGAACCTGACCGACAGCGTGTTCTTCCCGCCGATGTTGATCGCCTTCCTCGCGGCCACGACCTGGACCCTGCTCGTCCACACCCTGCGCAGCGAAGCCATCGAAGCCGGCGACACCTCGCGCCCCGATCCGAACCTCACCCGCGGTCTCGCCCGCACCACGGTCTTCGCGAGCGGGATCTCGATCCTGCTGGCACTGGTGATCTTCACCATGCTGCCGCGCTTCCGGTCTTCGATCGTCCAGGGCAACGGCCCCGACCAGCGGGCCGTTGCGGGTTTCACCGACGAGGTGCAGCTCGGCACGATCGGCAAGATCCGCAAGGACAACACCGTGGCCCTCCGCATCGAGACCCTCGAAGGCGAAGAACCCCGCGCGGGCCAGGGCTATTGGCGCGGCCTCGCCTTCGATCACTTCGACGGCGAGCGCTGGAGCGTCACCCCGCAAATGCGCAGCGCTCCCGGCGGCAGCCCGACCTTCGGCATCGACCTGGGGCGCCGCGTCGCGAAGCGTCCGCTGGTCCAGCGCGTCGTGCGCGAACCCGTGACGGGAGGCGTGCTCTTCGGCAACGGCCAGGCCCGCGCGGTGCGGGGCGCCGTGAAGCGCATCGAGATCGACGTGAACGGCAGCCTCTACTCCCCGGCCGATCAGTCGAAACGCGTTCGCTACACGATCCGCACCGACGTCCATCAACCCGCGGACGACGAGTTGCGCCGCGATGCCACCATTCCCCCGCGCCTGCGGCCCGACGCCTATCTCGCGCTTCCAGAGATCCAACCCGCAGTGCGCGAACTCGCGCGCTCGATCACGGATGGCGTCACGAGCGACGCCGACCGCGTGCGCGCGATCGAAACGCATCTGCGCAGCCGGGGGAGCTACACGGATTCGCCGCGCGCGATGGATCCCGCGCTCGGCGCCTCGCCGGTCGAGGGCTTCCTGCTCGGCGAACTCTCCGGCCACTGCGAGTACTTCGCGAGCGGCATGGTGGTGCTCCTGCGTTCGATCGACATCCCCGCACGCCTCGTGAACGGCTTCGCCGGCGGACAGCGAAACGAACTCGGCGACTTCATCGAAGTGACGCGCGCGGACGCCCACGCCTGGGTCGAGGTCCACTATCAAGACGCCGGCTGGGTGCGCTACGACCCGACGCCACCGGATCTGCGAACGCGCGAAGATCTGCCGCCGAACCTCGCGAGCCGCATCGCCGAGCTCGCCAGCACCGTCGAGCTCTGGTGGTATCAGCGCGTCGTCGACTTCGACACGTCGGATCAGGTTGCGGTGATCCGCTCGACCTGGCTGGCCTGGCGTGCCCTGCGAGACAACACCAGTGAAGTGACGAAGGTCGCGGTCAAGCGCGACGAGAACGGCGCGATGAAGATCGACGCCAGCGTCGAGGCGATCGTCTGCCTCGGCCTGCTCGTCGCCCTCGGCTACGTGGTGCTCAATGCGCGCCGCCCGAAGAAGCAGCGAAGCGAAGTACCGCGCACCTACGGCCGGGCGCTGTCTCTACTCGCCCGACGCGGGCTGCGGCGGGGACGCGCGGTGACGGCACGCGACTTCGCACGCGAAGTCGCGAAGCGACTCCCCCACGAGAACGCCCGAGCCTTCGAAGCCATTACCGACGCTTATCTCGCGGAGCGCTTCGGCCAGCGCTCGCCCCGTCCCCTGCGCAGCGAGTGCCGCTCGCTTCGACGCGGATTGCCGCGGCGACTCCCCCGAAGCGCAGATCAGAGCGCGCCGTAGGCGCGGTGGGTCTGGGGAATCAACCGAACGTCGGCGAGATGTTCCTGGGCACGCTGCAGCAGCGGGAGCAACTGTTCCGGGCCGGGTGAAGTGCGCACCTTCGCGAAGGGCGTCACCGGCTGCAGCACGAAGGGGATCGTGGGGTCGACTTCGGCGATCGCCCGGGCCACGCCCACGACCTCGTCGGCGGTGGTTTCTTCGGTCACGACGAGCTTCACGTAGACCTCGGAATTCGCTTTCGCGATCTCCAGGAAACGCTTGTGCTGGCTCGCGAATTCCGCCTCGTTCCCCGCCCCGGCGTAGCGTGCGTCGCGGGGCGACTTCCAATCCATCGAGACCACGTCCACGCAGTCGATCACCTCCTCGAGGGCCTCCACCGCGAGCCCGTGGGTCTCGAGCAGGAAGCGCGCCGGCGTCGCAGCGACGAGTTCGCCGAGGGCGCGGACCGCATGCGGTTGCAGCAAGGGCTCGCCACCCGTGACGCTCACGAAGCGCTGTCGCGCAAAGTCGAGACGCTTCAACGCAGCCTCGAGCTCTTCGATCGAAGCCGGATTGTCGAACGTCTCGAATTCGCCACTTCCCACCGCGGTTTCGAGACGCCACCGCTTCGCGGGCAACCAGGTGCCGGGCGAGTCGCAATAACTGCAGCGAAGATCGCATCCGCCGAGACGCACGAAGACCGTCGACGCACCGACGTAGGGCCCCTCGCCCTGGGCGGACGCGAAGACCTCGATCAGATCGAGGCGCGCGCTCATCGGTCGAGCAGCGTACGACCCATCACGATCTCGCTGATCACCTCGTCGAGTCGCTCGGGGTTCTCCATTCGCCCCTGCAAGGTGAAGCGCGCGACGTGATCGTGATCGGGCAGGCTCTCGACCCATTCGAGCTTGTCGGCCAGGTGGTCGACCATGCTGGCGAAGTCGAGGGTGCGCTTGCCCGAACCTTCGTCACCACCCACCACGACGAGTTCGCTGTCGGCGCGCGTCGCGAGGGAGAGACTCGCGCGATAGCGCTCGCGGGCGATGCGCGAGGCGAGGTTCAGGTCGAGTTCGATCGGAACGTCGAGGATCACCATGCTCTGACCGGCGAAGTGCACCAGGCGGAAGTCCTGCTTCGAGACGAATTCGACTTCCGGAGGCGGCGGAGGAATCTCCGCCTTGGCGGCTTCCTTCGCGAGATCACTCGGGCGTCCCGCAAGCAGTGGTTCGAGATCGGCGCGCCGCGCACCGCTCTGCTTCGCGAGTTCGCCGAGGCGATACCACCAGACGCGACCCCAACGTTCGTAGTCGTGTTCGGTGAAGCGCCCGGCAGCCAGATCGACGAGCTTGTCCGAGAAGCGGCTGCGTCGCGTGAAGCCTTCGATCAACAGCGGGAGCGAACTCTCGAGCCCGGCGGTGACGTTCACCTGCTCTTCGCCAAGCGCCTGCTTGAGCGCACCGAGGTCTTCGGGCGGCCAGGCCTTGTGGTCGATCCACGTGAGCCGCCCGGCGTAGATCGTCGCCGCCTGCACGACATCGCGCGCCGGCGAGGGCGTGAAGCCGACCATGTAGATGGGCGTGTCGTCGCGCAGGTCGGTCGCGCCACCGCGGAAGAAGCTCATCAACTCGGCCTGGGTGTAGACCCAGATGCCCTCGAGTAGACGCAGCTCGCGAGCCAGCAGCACCGCCGAGAGCAGCGAGTCGCGATCGGCATGCGCCACGATGGCCACGCGGCGGCGCGGTTGCTTCGGCGGCTCCGGGGCCTCCTCCGGCTCCCGCTCCTTGCGGCCGCGACGGCGCTTGTCGCGCACGTGGGCGGGGCTCTCCGCTTCTTCTTCCTCGTCATCGTCGTCGTAGGGCACCTCGACTTCTTCGTCGTCTTCCGCTTCATCGGGAAGCTCGGAGAGGCCCTGTTCGAGCAGTGCATCGTCGTCGACGATGTCTTCGTCGTCGGCATCCGCGTCGGCGGCAGCGCTGTCGCGCTTGTCGACAGCGTCGTCGCCATTCACATCGCCTTCGGCGTCCGCGGCATCCACGCCCTTGCGGCGGCGGCCGCGCGAGCGCCGGCCACGCCTGCGGCCGCGGCCCTCGTCGTCG